>DATBXH010000292.1:0-2090 GCA_036514375.1 Bacteroidales bacterium
CCCCTCCATTATTTCTTACGGCTATGGGTAACTTTGAAATATTTTTTAAAAGATCCTCAATGCTCTTTTTTTCGTTATCTGTTCCTTGTATTGCGTTATTTAAATTTGTCGTATAAGCTCCATGATGTTTGGAATAATGAATTTCCATTGTTTTTGCATCAATATAGGGTTCCAGGGCATCATAAGCATACGGTAACTTGGGTAATTCAAAGGCCATATTTTAATTTTATTTAGGAAAATATCATCTTTATTTCTGATTCAAAATTATAGTTTATTTAGAATAATTCCAAATAAATATATTAAAAAATACTCTTTTTAAGAAATTTTAACGTTTCCCATGTATTTTAAAGAAAATAAAGAAATACTTGTAATTTTAGCTCAGGCTTATTTAATTAATAATAAAACTCTTACAAATAACATTAATATAGTTTGAAAGCCAAACCTAATAAAGCTTCGCCAACACTTAACCCATATTTTTGGATGTTCGCTTTTTTTATTTCAAACTTTATAGCACTATTCCTAATCACAAAATTAATAGCAGCCCCACTATCAATCATACCATCTTTCTCAGCAATAATAAGAGTATGAGCATTACCAATCTTGTCAATAGCCTTATTCAAATCCTTACTCTGCCAGAATCCGACAAATAAAATCTGACTTTGGGTTATACTATTTACAGACTCAAGGAATCGAACTGTTATAGCTCGTGTTCCTACTTTTCGTCCGGACGTCAATTCTTTAAGCTTTTCATATACAGATTTATGACCGATTATATCAATAACGAAATCACCTGAAGCATCACTAGAAGGCCAATCGATATAACGCGTAAAGTTATAAATAGAAATAGCTATAAAATTTTCCTCCTGCGCCTTGCAATCTACATGAAAAAGGAGTAATGCCAAAAAAGACAACAAAGCTACTGTACGAACAGAATTCATCTTTTGAATTTTATTATTTATTCTTCAATTGCAAAACGAACTATTTCAGTTGATTTATTTTTTAACGCATCATACGCCTTAATTTCAATTTCATAGTTCCCTGGTAATAGTCCTTTTATAGGAAGCATTGTTTGAACAGCGCCTCCATTAATTTGATATTCCAGCCTCTCGCCTCCCGAGGCATTATCGGTTGCAGCAAGATAAAGTATTACATTCGATGGATAAATAATATAATTTTGTTCACGTACTATTTTCTCTCCAATGGCCTTTACACTAAAGTTATAAAAAATTTTAGGGGGGGTATTATCAATAAAAAATGAAATCTTTTTAGAAGCTTCTGCGTTATTCACGTTATCTCTTGCTGAATATTCGAGTGTATGAAAACCTTCTTTTCCTATTGCAAATGGGGACGTATAAGTAGTAATTTCCGAACCTTCAAGTTGGTAACTGACATTCTGAATCCCTGACCCAACCTCGCTTGTCGAGATCATAATCTTTGTATTGCCTGAAATAAATAATGTATCTCGGTTTAAAAATTGCCTTCCCTGAAAAATAATTCTCGATACCGGGATACTTTTATCCAAATATACCTGTTGCGATTGTGCTAAAGCAACATTACCAACATTATCAGACGATGCAAATGTAACCGTGTGCAACCCTTCGCCACGTATTGCAAAGGGTTCAGTATATGTCTCACGGAGCAGTGCATTATTAATACTATACATGATATTTGCAACACCTGATTTTTCATCAGTAGCATTGATTTTAAACCGACTGCGCTCTGAAATATAAAGATACTTAGCTTGGTATGAGTCACCAACAATCTCCGATCCAATCACTGGAGCCTCCTTATCTATATAAAAACTATATGTTGAGAGGTCAGTTTTATCCTCAACAGCTTCAGTAGATGCAGAAATAACTCGTACTTCTTCTTTATTTCCCACATTATCAACTGCATAATAATTTATTTTTGATTTGCCGTCTTTTAAAAGAGCCAAAGGAATAGGGCCTGTATAAACTTTTTCCGCCTCTTCGTTTATAGAATAAAAAATATGATTCACGCCGGATAACGTATCCTTACTGAATAACCGAATAGACGCTTTTGAGGAAAGAACTTTTCCCTTACTTTCACCAATAATTTCGAAAGAAGTA
>DATBXH010000293.1:0-4324 GCA_036514375.1 Bacteroidales bacterium
TCACTAATCCAACTGTTTGTGCCAGGTATACCTGAGTTAATATCGGTCCACGTTATCCCTTTATCCAATGAACGACTTAACCCCATGCCTTCAGTGCCAATATAAATCTCATTATTATTATTAATTTCAATCAAGGTTATAGAAGTACTTGAGAATGTTGAACCTGCCATAGAGGTCCAATTGACCCCATTGTCTGTAGAACGATAAATTTTCCCACCAGAGCCCCATGGATTTGTACCTATGAACATTATATTATCGGAACTAATCGCTATGGAAATTGCAGCTGGATAAATAAAAGCCTTACTTAATGTATCCCAACTAGAACCATGATCTATAGACTTAAAAATAATTCCATTCATGACGGCGAAAATGTAACCATTTGAATTTATTGCAAAATCGGTTATTGAGTTACTAAATCGAAATGAGCTTATGTCCGACCATGAAATACCATTATCTGTTGACTTAATCAAACGATCGGCATTCCCATAAATATCTCCATTAGCAGTTACTATTAATTTATGAACAGAAGTATTGGAATTTGAACCTGTAGACAAATTCCAGGTACTACCGTTATTTGAAGAGTACCTGAACCATCCACTGGCATTGGCAACAATATTGCCATTCTTAGCTACAATCATTGCGCTGGTACTTGCGCCAAAAGAAGGATCGCTAATTGGTTGCCAAAAATTCTGAGAGTATACGTTCGAATTCTTTATCAATACTAATAAAGTAAAAAGTAAAATGGTCTTTTTCATTTTTTTATAAGGTTTATCCAATATTCTTTTTTTTGTAATAGTTTCCAGAGATCTATACATTTTATAAATTTTTTGCTGTAATGATCATCATTCTGAGTTCCAAAACTATGGCACTTCGCATGTTTGTCCGTTTAGGTCTACCCCCTATTAAACTTGTCCATAATGTTTGGCATATAAGTAATGGCAGTTTTCAATGCATCCCCAAAGCTTACAGGATTATCAACCCAGGCAGAAACCGTAATGGAAATACTTCATTGGGCGCCCTATAAACCTGCCATTACTTATCTGCATTCTTAACAACGGTGCTTATTTTGTTACTTGTTTACAGGCTTTATCGTATTCGAATATTTTGAAAAAACCTTTACTAATCATAACCAGGGCAAACACATGGAAGCCAAAAGCCATCCATTCTCTAAAATATAAGAACAGTAATGCGTCAAGCGTGTAAATAATAACTCCTGTTATAAATGCCCGCTTACTATATTTCCTTGCCCTGTAACCAATTAAAACAAAAAAGCCTGCGATTAATAAATTTGGTATCAATGATATAAGACTTGGCCCATCCATCAATCCAGTCACTATGCCATCAACAAATTGAGAAATTCCAAGACCAATTACAAAATACACACCCCCGCTGGTTGTATAAATCACGGTGTTTATTATCGATAATCCGGCAATCCAAAAGAACCAACTTGCAGACTTTTGAATGTCATTAGTCAAATATTCCTTTTCAAACTCAACAGCTACCTGTGATGCTTTTTCTTCAGGTTGTAAACGTTCAGTGTTTTCTCGATTTTCCATGGTTAATTTAATTTATCTGTTATCATTCTATTTTAATAATATCTAATCTGCGTCTACTTATCTATCTTTGCCATTAACGCATGCTTATCCGCAAAACTTCGTCCGGATCTTGTTCCAGGATACATCTCCGAAATCTTTCCTCTATATTCCAGTTATATTCACCAGGGATTTTATCTCTGTGGCAGTGGTTTATCATGGTTTTCCCGTATAGGTTAGCATTTGGTCTTTCGGGCCGGTTTAAAACTTGTTTTGTTGTTCGGCTAAGATAATAAAAGAAGAATGAAAAATGAAGAATTAATAATTAAGAATGGAAATAGGTAATGAACTTGCTGCAGGAAACAACCTTTAAATAAAAAAAGAACCGGCAAACAAGGACAAAAGTGGAGCTAATTAGTTATTCATGGTTATAAGTCGTTTTTATTTACGAAACTGAATGCTGATGTATTTATAATTTTTATCAAAGTGATTATTACTAATTTTTATTCTTAAGGATTTATCATCCAAAAGGTAAAAATCTTTTATAATATCGTGAGATCCACCCCAATAAAATGTTATATCTTTTTTATTTTTTAAGTCATAAATGTATAGCGAATATGAAATGTAATCTGTAAAGCCATATATGATATCTCTTGATGTATTAGTATAGTTGTTATAACCTGGATAAGATATTTTATTCTTAAGATCAATTACATAATAAGTTGTCCCTTCATAAGGTGACACGCAAACTGTTGCAAGCTGGTTGTCAATTCCAACAAAATAAAAGTCTAAATACTGTTTTTCATTATTTGGGTTTGTGTTTATACAATATTTATAAACAGATTTATTAAAGTAGTTTAGTTGTATACATCCACTATCCGTAAAAATTGACGGGTATTTTGTTTTAACTATATCTTTTATAGAGTCGCTTTTTTTAACATCTTTTTTATAATCAACAGTTGTTACTTCGATAACTTTTTGTTTGGATGAGTTATAATCATCTATTGAAATACTCTGAATTTTTATTTCTGGTTTATTAAAAGATAATGTCTCAGGAAGGAACTTAAAGAAATTAAGATTATCTTGTGCATGAAGTCCAAAGCTAAATATTAAAAGAATTACAATGGTGATCCTTCTTTTTATATAAATCATTTTATTCATTATTAGTAGGTTTTGTAATAATGACATTTAATTTTGAACATTTTATCTAGTGTATCCATACTTAAAATGGCAATGATATTGGGAATTTGAGTAGTGCCGTTTTTGAAGTTATCATCATTAACCGATGCAAAGACCCCGATTTAATTACCCCCCTTGTCAACCCACAACTTCTTTCACTACCAAGGTAAGTAAACCAGCCAATACTTACATGCCCTATCGGGTTGTTAATTTATTTCTACAATACCATTCTTACTAAAATTAAACCTTGTATTACAATCAGTACACTCAAAATTTCCATATCTCTTTACGATTCTAATTTTTCCGCATCCGGGGCATTCTATCTCCGAACCGTCCTGCCTGTCCAACCAATCCTGTAACCTAACAAAATATTTGCCTTTTACAACAACAGTACTGGCAATATAGTCATGCAATGCCATCTTTCGCTTATTAAGTAATAAAATTATTAATTCGCTGTAAACCCAAATATTATTAAACCAGATTAAAAATTTAAATGAAATGGGGCTCAAAGATGCCAAAATCACACTTCTTTGAACATAATCCAATCTGTCAAATAACTCATCGCTAATTTTAGATAATGAAATAATCATCACTATTATCATTACAATCGAATAAATAATTGAAACTATTTCCCTTAAAAAAGCTTGTTCCCAATCAACCGGCCGTCCATTTAGTTTTAAAATTTTAATATTCATTATCAGTTTTCCAGGTGTACCTCCCCATTTTCTAACACAATAAACATGATAGAAAAAGGTAAATAAAAGGCCGGGTATAAAAGTATAATAATAATTTACCCTCGATAAACCATTGATATACTCCAATAAAAAAATAATCGGTGCTGATATCAATAAATCAAGAATCAGGGAGCCTAATCTGGACCAAAACCCGGCGTAAATTGATTCATTTAAATTCGGGAAGCTTTTTGGAATCTTATTCATTAATTAAGTATCAGTTTCATTTTTTAGATAATCCATAAACCCAGTCATTGATCATATGCTTCGTCATCATTAGTTTTATTACTATTTTACTATAAGTCCTTCAAAATATTTCCCATTCTTATCTTCGGCATCAAAATTGTGTTGATTTAATAATTTGAAAGTCTTTGAATCCGCGCCAATAATTTTTTTACAACCATAATAAACAGCCTTTTTATCTTTAAAATAGCAATTTCCACAATTCCAACAACCTCTTTTAGGATTTAAAACTTTTATTGATTTAGGGTCTGCTCCATTGATTACATTAAAATCCTTTGGCGGACTTCCGTAGTAAACAAATTGTCTATCAGTTCCACCTGCAACACTGTCAAAAGGAATAAATGTTTTAGGATCAGCTCCTATTACTTCAATTGGATAATCACCGTCAGAGTTACCCCACCAATAAAAAACCCGTCCCTTATTAACGAAATATCCACTTTTGATTTGTCTATAAGATTTTATATCAAGAAAATCAGTTTCATCGCGAAAATATTCTAGGTAAAGTAATGTATCATTGCTCACTGGCCTAAAGCAAACATTGAGAATATAGTATTTCTCATTATCGTCTTTATAAATATTATCAATCACTCTTTTATAATTGATTGTATCATCAATTGGGTCAGTAAAAAATATTTTATG
>DATBXH010000294.1:0-4849 GCA_036514375.1 Bacteroidales bacterium
GTGGGCGTATGCAACTACTAACTATGGTACTGATGAGTTCCGTGTTGGTGGTGACGCTTCAAATTATATGTGGGACGCATACGATGGCAGTTTTACTTCATTGATTACTCCGGTAAACGTAAATACTGCATTGGCTAATACTCTTTGGGATAACATGTACATAGGTATCAACTCTGCAAACCTGTTACTTCAGAATGCCCCAACTATTGTGAAAGATAGTACGGCGAAGCACACGTATATGGGCGAAGCCTACTTTTTACGTGCTTATAACTACCAGAAGCTGGTTCGTCAGTATGGCGGGGTACCCTTGAAATTGACACCAAGTATTACTCCTGAACGTGAATTTTCGCGCACTTCTGCACAGGAAATAATGGGACAGGTTATTTCCGATTTTACACAGGCATATAATTTATTGCCATCCACAGCTTCCGTAACAGGTAAGATTACAAAAGATGCTGCTGCCCACTTCCTGGCAAAAGCTTATTTATTCCGTGCCAGTGAAATTAATGATAGCTGGAACAGTTCAACCAAGAGCGATGACTTGGTTAACGTTGTGAAATTTGCCGATGAAGTTATTTCTCATCATCAGTTGGCTCCCAACTTTTCTGACTTATGGAACTATACAAAACCTGATGGTCCCAACGAAAAGCTGGACGAAATCATCCTGGCTGCCCAATTCACTTCTGATAAGTCAACATGGGGTACTTATGGCAATCAGTGTCATCTGTACTATCTATCACAATATCTCAATTTACCTCAGATGAAGCGAGATATTGCCGGTGGTCGTGAATATCAGCGTCTGCGTACCAATTACTACGCTTATAACGTGTATGACCGTGTAAACGACTCACGTTTCTGGAAGAGCTTTAAGACCAAGTATGCAGTGAACAATCCTGCAGCCGGATCGGGTTATGTGTTGGGCGACCTCTCTATCATGTATCTTATCAACAGTTCGAGTGACACTCGTTTTGCTGCTGTAGGTAGCCTGAAAAAAATAACGGATACAAAAACCGGGAAAATTGTACCCAGTGTATTTGCAACATATGCAGAGGATGGTGAATTTTTGAATAGCGATAGCTATCAGAACCGTTTTGCCCCGCTGAGCAAGTTTATCGATGGCTCCCGTCAAGCTGTAAGCGATGGTATTGGGTATCGTGATGGTATCCTGGCTCGTTTGGCTGATACATATCTAACGGCTGCTGAAGCTTGCATTCGTCAGAATGACTATGCTAAAGCACTGACCTACATTAATGCGATTCGCTACCGTGCCACCTATAAGGCTGGTGAAAATCGTAAAGCTTATACCGATGGAGGAGCTGCATATAATGCTACTTCAAATCCAACCGGTTATGCTTCCATGGGTGCCACAAACTCATTCTATGCGGAGAATTCATACTATGAATCAAACAATATTCCGGAAACTACGGCGGCAACAGACTTAACAATCTCCAGCTTCTCTTCTCTACCTGCCGAAGACGAGGCTATCATTACAACGTTGGGTTATACCAGTGATTACGATCGAGCCATGTGTTTCCTGTTGAACGAACGTTCCCGTGAATTGATGGGTGAATTTTATCGTTGGGAGGACCTCTCCCGAACCAAGACTTTAGTGACTCGTGCCAAAGCTTTCAATACGAAAGCAGCTCCAAATATTCTGGATAAGCATAACCTTCGCCCAATTCCTCAGACTTATCTCGATGTAATCCAGAAGGACGGACGTGTACTAACACCCGACGAAAAACAGGCAGAACAAAACCCCGGCTACTAAAGATAAATTTTGAGTTAGGCTAAATCATAAGTAGTAGTAGTAATTAGTTCATTTTGGGATTAGCTGTTGTGAAATCGCTAATCCCTTTTTTACAAAACAAAAGAGCCACCAGTTTGACCTGGTGGCTCTTTTGTTTTGAATTGTAATTTTATTCTAGTGTTTTATGATCAGATGTTTTCTATATACCTTTTTTCCATCATTTAATTCAACAATGTAGGTGCCATCCTGTAAGTTCTTAACAGGGATGGTGAATGTGTTCGCAGTCATATTGGCTGAATAGACTAGGGCTCCTATGGTGTTCAAAATGCGAATGGAATATGTTGAAACTATCGGATTAGGAGCTGCCTTAGCAGATTTTAGTAATTCACTATTTATTATTGAACTATTTTGAGAGTTATTTATAGTCAATTCAACAAAATCCGAAGCAGGGTTAGGAGATAACGAATAAGAGGTGTTGTTAACGCACCAATCCGGTATAGTGATGTAAAAAGTGTAACGGTTATTTGCACATTCGTTTGAATAATCAAGAATCAGCTCTTTTGTACCATATTCCACAGTTCCGTAATAATATGCCATGTCAAACCATAGTTTAAGGAATTGACTGTCGTAAATTCCATCGTATGCAATTGCATCACTTGGAGTGTGCCAATAATAATTGCTCACTCCCTCTGCATAGGCAGAATAACCATAGATACGAATTTCATTATAAGGAGGACATACCGTATAATCACCTATAATGCCTACAGGTGAGGGTGGACCCACCCAAACAGGAAATTGTTGAGTTGTAGTTGTAAAGGCTGTACCACAAGTTGAACTAAGTGTTGCTTGAACCCATCCATGATTGCCTTCATTCCCAACAGCATAAAAAGTACACGGAACAGAATTTGGATTTGACGTAGTCAGATTTGAACTTGAAGTCCAAGTCACATTTAAACCTGCAGGAAGGTTGCTAATATAAAATGAAGCTCCGGATGAGCATACAAAAGTCGGCCCTGAGATAGTGGGATTATTGATGGTATTGGTATAAGAAGCTCCTGTATTGCATGGGTCAAGCCAAAATCTTAATTGAGTTTCTGGGGTACCACCACCAGTCCATGATACATCAAATCGACCATATTGTCCACGATGTTCAGCGCAGTAATCTCCTTGAGTTAAATAATTTCCATGTAGTTGACCTACAATTCTATGATTTTGATCGAAAAGTGGAGAACCAGAAGCTCCTGGTTCAACAGTACCTTGATTAAAATTACAGTCCCAATGAGTATTTGCCGGACAATTAATAAAAACAGGATATGTACTCCATAGTGTAATTATATACACATTTGTCAATGGATTAGTATAGGTACTGATTTTTTTAACGTCTCCATTTGGGTGGTGTATACATGCCCCTGAAGTGGCTGGAGTGTTGCTAGTTGTCCATCCCGCATATGTAATATTTGGATCTTGCGGTCTTGCTAATTCCAGTAAAGCGAAATCTGAAGGTTGATATGCAGCACGAAATGCGGCTCCGTTAAAAGTCAAATAATTAGAACCGTCACCTCCTTGGCAACTCGAGCTTTGGTATAGAAAACGGAAAACCCAGTTATTTACAGCATTATGCTCTTCATTAGATAAATTGCCATCAGGATAACTATCTAAGCAATGAAAGGCAGTAAGTAAATATGGCCTTAAATCATTACTTGTATTATTGACTAAGGAGCCTGTACAAAACCTTGTACCATTTGCTAGCAACAGCATAGCCACAGAATTCGCTTCATTTTGCCATCCGTTACCTATAGGACATTTAATATCTTTATCTCTATTACAACTAGCCGATTGACCATATCCTGAAAAGTTTTTTGAAAAAACATCTTTATAGCCATGTATAATTTTAGAAATATGGAGTATACTTTTTTCTTTTGAACTTATTAATTCAGAAACTTCTAGAATTATGTTTTCTCCTTTAACTAAATCTGTCCAAAATATTTTATTAGTAGGATTTTGTTTTGCTGTTACTGGACCGAACAGCATTGTCTGATCAGAATTATACATTTTAAACGTTGCGTCTTTTGCCAAAACAAACTTGTCAAATATTAAATTAACACTATAGGCTCCATTCGATTTAATTTGATAAAAATATGTTATAGTATCACCATCTTGCGTAGTGATTGCATTTTTTATTACATCGATACTAACATCGATATCTTTTCCAAAACGAAAAGGCAATCCTTGCAATGATTCTATAGAGTCTTCTTTATGTAGATTTCTTAAATTAACAGCAAGGGTTTCAAATTTTGGAATTTGTTTATTGGTATGTCTAATACCAAATTTTTGTTTTTCGCCAGGTTTAATTGTTCGGCAAGGAATTTGAGCAGAAATTGTTATCGTTAGAACACAAAAAATGCCTTGGATAAAAATTTTCTTAATAGCTTGTTTGTCAAAGTATAGATTTTTCATAATCAAGTGATTTTAAGTTAGTATTTCTAAATGTTTAAAATGGCGTTTCTATTTGGGAAAATTTAACAAATTACAAACCTCTAGGCGTTCTAAACGCCTAAAGGTTTTAATGTATAAAGACTACTATATTTCTTTATTTTTTCGTATCAGTTGTAGTTCCGCCTGTCTCATCATTATCATCACTAACGATGTGCTCGAGCCTTTTCAGGATTTCGCTTTGTGTGTACTCTTTTATTTTTACCGGGTCTTTTTTGTAAATGGTTTTTCCGGTTTTCAGGATATCATTCAGAAAGTCCCACAGGCTTTCAAAAAGATCAATATTATCCACTACCAGCTTCATTCGCTCGTTTAATAATTTGTTATACTCTATTTTATTGGAGCCTATGGTAGTGGTGAGCGATTCGCCTTCGGCCTGTATCTCCTTGGTATAACCCAGCGGTTCGAGTATCGCCAGATGAGGAGCCAGCAACTTCTTGATTGTTTTTAAACCTTCGGTAACGAAAGCTGCATTGTGGCTATGGCATTCTTCCCTGAGCGGGGTTATTCCCAGATCTTTTTTCGTCAATGGAACGTTTGTTTCAGCCATTTCAACGTATCGTTCCACTTTATCCAGGAAAGCAAGAGTCCGGTCAAACAGTTTGACCT
>DATBXH010000295.1:0-4989 GCA_036514375.1 Bacteroidales bacterium
AATATATCCTGTAATTATAAAACCTTTAGAATTATTTCGCTGACAATATAATTGCGGATCTAAAAAGGTAAAAATTATCATTATAAGTAAAACATAAATCTGCTTGACATTTCTCATTTGTTTATTTTTTATAATGAACGATGACAATTGTATGTCTGTACTTATATTCCATTTATTCAAAACACAAGTTTTATTTACTTCTCCTGATTTGATTCTAATCCTTCCGTTTCCATTTCCGTCTGGTATTCAGGCTATTTTGGTGGCGGTAAATTAGTGCTATCTCCCTTCTTGTTTATATAAATATTTATTTTCCTCTTCTTTCCATTTATCGAATTGACTTCTGTTTAAGATTTGCTGTAAGCAACTATCTTTTCTTACATCCATTTGTTTATACTTCTTTTTATATTCACCTTTTATATAGGTACCTTTTGCTTGTTTTTCTTTTCCCTCTTTCAACAATGAATCTGACTCAGCGCAATATATAAGAAAGCAATCATAAACTCTTGTGGCAGTTAAAGAATCTATTTTGATTGTTTTTGCTAACCAACCTGTCATACTCTTAGCTATTACCTCTGGGGAATTGTCAACTGCTTGTCCCTTTGCAGTAACAAAAATGGACGTTAATAAAAAAAACAGGATGCCGAAAGATTTATTGCTTTTCATATGTTATGATTTTCATTAGTAATTGTATCTTTTAAGCTTGTAATGTTTGTCAAATGACATTTATAGCCTGTTGCGGCCAGTTAATTTTAATTCTTTATTATCTTTAATATCTGTGGAATCGGATCGTAACTTAGATCCAAATAAAAATCGGGAACAATTCCAATACTATCAATCTTATTTTCTATTTTCAAAATTGTTGATTGCCCTTATTTATTTTCTGCTTTCTACCAATCACAAAATAAAGTATTGAGCCAATCACTACAACAAATATTATCACTATGGTCCATACAAGTTTGTCATTACCTTCAAATCGACTCCTTAACAAATCAATCAAAGCAATCATAGGAAGAATCAACAAAAGAAGAGAAAGAATCATCCAGAAAATCAATCCAAAATCAGGTGAAATTAGTTCCATAATAAATCAATTTTAAAAAATTATTGTCCGTTGTTACTATTTACGTTTGTCAGAAATCCAATATCCTTTTAAAAATGGCTTGCAACAATTATATATGGGTATTGAACACATCCCATTATCTACAACACAAGTGCTATTCATCTTTCTATGATTTAATACTGTTTCTTCCATTTTCATCATCGTCTGGTATTCGGGCCATTTTGGCGGCGGTAAATTAGTGTTGTTTGTGAGGGTAAGATACGAAAAGTTAGGTAAGAGACTAGGGGAAAAGATAAATATACAAATATTCCGGCATTTCGTTGGGTTTATCCCGTTTTAGAAAATTGTCTTGAAGCTTTGCGAAAGAATTAATTTTCTGAATCCTTTTGCAATTACCCCGATTAATGTAATAGTATTTTAAATTAAAACTAATTCTATAGCTAACCGGGATTACCCATTCTAAGCATTAGCATCCGTAAGGTGAAAAGGACAATTAACATTGAATATGCTTTATTAACAGATTTTATCAGTATTTTAACTTGCTAATGCAAGAATTGGGATTATATTTTTTCTATTGCCAAATCCGGGATTATTTTAAATTGTATTGAATTAATTCCCATGTACCATTTCCAATACTCGGTCCCAAACTAAATTCATGCTGATTAAATTTAACGATTCCGACATTTTCTTTAAAATAAATGGTATCAAACGTCCAGGAATTAGTTACAGGACCTCTGAATTTCGAAATGCAATAAACATTAGTGATGAAACCAACTGGTTCGGTTAAATTGACTTTCTTTAATACTTTCGTAGTATCTCCATAAGGTGCATTTGTATGCCATGAATCTCCAACACTTAAAGGCATGATAAAATGCAAGTATTCTTCGGGCATTGGGTTTGGGCACGTCCAACAGGGTTTATAATAGAACCGTATATCACTATTGATGTATGTAACCCAAAGCGAGTCTGTATAATTTGGTAAGCTATAACTATATTTCCAAATCTTTGCATCAACTCCATTTGGTAATTGACCTTGTCCAACTACCTGAACTTTAACAATAGAATTATTATCGATAATTTTATATGTCCATTCATCTCCAATATTGTCAGGAAAAACATCAATTCCAGGGTTCGTCTCCTTTTGACATGAAAAACATAAAAGGGAAACTATGAATAAACTTGTAAGGATTTTTGCTTTCATATGATCTGTATTTTCAATCCATGATGAAAAATCCCCCGAAATAGTTGCGTTAAGAATAAATTAGTTAGTCAACTCTTTGGCTTTTTTCATACAATACTTCAGGATCAAAATCAGCCTCATTATCCCATTCGATAGAATCAAAACTTGGTTTAACTGTTTTAAATAATCTTAAATCCTTTAGTTCCTGAAATATTCCAAATTCAAGATATGGTTTCATATCAAATTGTCTTTTTTCTCCATTTTCAAAAGTCAGGAGTAAAAGATAATTGTCTTGTGGTATTACATCTTTAATTGCTATGTACATGTCAATTATTTTAATGGTTCAATTTGAAACGGTTTTTCACCATTTTGACAAAGTTCCCAATCGGCTAATAATTCATCACGATGTATTTCAATCCATGCTTGAATCAAACGTATCTGTCTCGAAGGTATCTGCCCTTCAATTATTTCACAATCTTGAATTTTCATTGTTATTTTATAATCTTGATAATAAGCATGTATATGTGCTGGGTTATGTTCTTTGGGAGCAAAATACATTCTTATAATAATTCCGAAAAACATTGAAATCGTAGGCATATCAAGTCATTTTATGCAAAGATACAAATCTTATAATAATTACTTAAAAGGTTAATTGTGTGCTGTTAAGATTGGCATCAACAATTATATATACTTAACACCTAAATTATATTCAGCAAAGCTTACTTATTGCATCTCATTGTTTCAGGATATTGGATAAGTTTCTCAACCTCTGCGTCAGTAATATGCAAAGCAAATTTATTTTCTCTCCAGTTTTTAATCACTTTAGTCACCAAATCGCGGTTTTTCTCTAACGTATATGGTTCAAATAAATTTGAAATATCACCTTTTTTCTGAAGGTTTATTTCTATCAGCATCATTGGGCTGCTACAATCAAGATCGAATTTATTAAATGACACTTCTTTTATTTCCGGGCTCGAAGACGTTTTGTAATATATCCGAAGATTTGAAATATCATAAACGACACTCCAGGCCGTGCTCTTTTGTGCAATGTTCGATAAAATTCCGAATCCGTAATCAATGATATTTGTACTGTCATTTCTTTCATAATCTTTTATCATTTTAGCAGCCCGTCCAAATCTATATATCGACTTTGTCCCGTTTGGAACATTTCGGGTTCCTCCAAATCCTTCGAAATTTTTCAGTGAATCTGATGCTAGTTGATACGTGTCATTTGTTAATACCTGAACATCCGTTTTATGTAATAAATGATAAACCATTTCACCATTAACAAAATCAATTGTAGCTGTATTGCCGGACTTATCATAAACGAAATAATGCGACTTTCCGTAATATTTTTGTATCCGTAGCTTTGAATTTGTTGCTATTACTTCTTCAACCTTTGAGCAATTGTCTAATTGGTATTGTATCCATTGTATTTCGTCTATTACAGGTCTTTCATCCGCCACTGGATATTGAGTTGGTCCTAACCATGACTCTTCTATCACTAATCCGGCCTCATTCATACCTCCCGATGTTAAACCAACACCGTTTTGTGTGAATGTAATACTTCCATATTTGGAGGTCCATTCCAGAACCGAAGCATTCGACGACAAAAATGCTTTTTTAGATACATTCCGTTTATTAACTACCAGATAAGCCATATTGCAAAACCAATCGAGGTTTTTACCCACTATAATCCGGTCGCCTTTACATATCGCAAAAGCAGAACATGCTAAAACGGAGTGTTTAATAATTAAGCTTACTAAAAGAAGACAAATTAGTTTTCTCATAATAGTTGGTATTTAGATGTTTTGAAAATAGTAACCGAATAAAAGAAAAGGTACTAAAATGTCATGTCTCAATTGTATATGCCCAATGTGCCTCTATTCCATTTGTTCGCATTCGGAGTTTTATTTTCTTCCTGATTTATAAATAATGTTTCCACTACAGACTTTAACCGGCACTGGGGCTTTTTTGAAACGGTAAATCAGCGTTGTTTATGCGCGTAAGTTATAAAAAATTGGATTCGTTTACGATTATCTTCCTGTTTTTCCATTTACAAAAAATATGCAAATTAACCGAAATGTAACCTTTGTCAAAGGTTTGGCATCAACATTGTTCATCATCCTGAAAGTAGCAGTTTTGCATTTAACAAAAACAAACTGCAATCCGGCAAAAATCAACTTGCATTTGTTCAATGTTAATTAACATTGAACAAATGCGAATTAACATCCGACAAAAATCAATTGACATTTGACGAATGTTAATTGACATTCGTCAAATGTGATATCGCATCTGTCAAATGCGAATTAGCATTAAACAAATGCGATATTGAATCCGTCAAATGCGATATCGCATTTGATCAATGCGAATTGATTTTTGTCGGATGTGAAATGTTTTTCGCAAGATGCGCTTTGAATTTGCCGGAAAACGACCTTAACAATTTCTAAACGATTAGTTCCTTAATTGGAGGGCTGTTTTTTTATATTTAATTATAAATTGGTTAAGCTTGAAACTCAACTTTTATCCCAAACAGCGTATCGTTGGTTAAATTTTTCGTAACTTAATAATTAGTAACAGACTAATTAAACCGATTTTAAAAAGTACACCGAAGGTATGAAACCTGCACAATTGGCAAGTAGAATCAATGTTATTCCCATTCTCCTTTTTATTATATTTTCTTCAGGTATCATTGCTACCGGCTTTTTTAATTTCCGGTTTCATAAGGACAGGATCATCAATGAGAAGAGGT
>DATBXH010000296.1:0-5560 GCA_036514375.1 Bacteroidales bacterium
ACCGAAGCCGGTACCAATTTGTGCAAAGGCAATGGGATTGTCTGATGCGCTGTGAGTGAAGTAATCTTCAGGCGTATTGAATTGCCGGGAGCAAAATACATGATGAGAAAACTTACCAGGCAAAAAATGAATGCAACCAGTAATTTTCTGTAGTTACGATTATTCCATAGAAGTGATAAACTGAACCTTTTAAACTGTATAAAGCGTCTGAGAATTAAGACAACTGCCAGCCCATTACAGATGAGAGCAAATGTTTCCGAAGAACTTCCGGCATAAATGGCACTAAATATAAGTAGAGCATACGACCAGAAATTAGCTTTTTCGGAGACGATTACATTTACCGCGACGAGTAAGAACAGAACGCCCCCAAAATACATGGCCGATGCATTTAGCCAATAAAATGTATTGAATTCATAATTATTGATAATAAACACACTAAGCAGAAAGAAACCAAGGTTTAATCTTTCAAAAGGGCTCAGCACAGGAATCAATTTTTTTATCAGGCTGGAGATTGTCCAGGTGAATAAAACCAGCAACAGAATGGTTTCCGGTAGCAGTGAATTTGTAAACTCATGAACTTGCAGGAAAATATTGATAAAAAAGAGGGCAGAAAATCGTCCCTGCCAGTTTTGGTACCAAAAGGTAAACGGGCTGTAAAAGCCATAGTCCCGTAAACCGGTGAGGTAGCAATAGTCATCCGTAGCCAGCCGGTTATAGTAGCCTAAGGTTAAAAAATAGACAAGACTTATAAGATTTACAGCTAATAAAATATAGAAAAGGGAATGATGTAATGCCGACTCGGAGGGAAACCGGAAAGTCTGAAATTTTTTCTTTTCCATTCGTTTGAAACCAACCTGTTAGATTGATTATCAAACGTTTTTCTACGGCTTATTGTTTGGCAAAAAAACGGAACTCTATTCCCCGATTAATTTTTTAATTGAAATTGCCGCATGTTCAAATCCAAACCCTTTCAATTGAGTATTGAATTTGTTTTGAATTTTGTCATTGCAAAGGTTTCCGATACTCCCTTCATGGGTATGCACGACTTTCTTTTCAGGGTTGAATTTTCCTTCAGCGATATTCTTACCTACCATTTTATAAGCATCGCGAAACGGCACACCCTGTAAAACCATCTTGTTCAATTCGTCCACACTGAAAAGATATTTGTATCGCTCATCATCCAGAATATTTTCATTGATTTTGAGTTTATCCATCATGAACGCAGCAATATCGATACAATCGCGCAGCTCGGCAAAGGCCGGGAATATAATTTCTTTAAGTATTTGCAGGTCCCGGAAATAACCGGATGGTAAATTGGCGAGCATCAGTGTGATGTCGTTTGGCAGACTTTGAATTTTATTGCACTTGGCACGGATCAATTCAAAAACATCAGGATTCTTTTTGTGAGGCATGATGCTTGAACCGGTAGTAAACTCATCGGGCAGGCTCACAAAGGCAAAATTCTGGCTCATGTATAGGCAAACGTCCATAGCCAGTCGGGCAAGGGTTGCTGCAACTGATGACAAGGCAAATGCAGTAATTTTTTCGGTTTTGCCTCGTCCCATTTGGGCATAAACTACGTTGTAGCTAAGGTCGTCGAACCCAAGAAGCTGGGTGGTCATGGTCCGGTTCAGGGGAAAGGAAGAACCATAACCGGCTGCAGAGCCAAGCGGGTTTTGATTGGCAATTTTATAAGCTGTTTGCAACAGAAGCAGGTCATCGGTCAAACTTTCGGCATAAGCACCGAACCACAGACCGAATGAAGATGGCATTGCCACCTGCAAATGTGTGTAACCAGGGATGAGAACATTCTTATATTTTTCACTTTGTTCGATAAGCTTGTCAAACAAGACGTTTACTGAATCCGTCGTTTTTTGAATTTCGCTGCGGATGAAAAGTTTGCAATCCAGCAGAACCTGGTCGTTGCGTGAGCGTCCGCTATGCACTTTCTTCCCCAGATCACCAAGTTCGCGGGTAAGCATGAGCTCTACCTGGGAGTGAACATCTTCAATACCTTCCTCAATGACAAAGTTCCCGGCCTGAGCCTGGCGATAAATTTCCACCAGCTCTTTCTTAAGTACAGGCAATTCTTCTTTCCCTATCAAACCGATGGTTTCGAGCATAGTAATGTGAGCGATGGTGCCTAATACATCGAATTCAGCCAGGTATAGGTCCATTTCGCGGTCGCGGCCAACAGTAAAACGCTCAATCCAATCATTTACGGAAGTTCCTTTGTCCCAGAGTTTCATGGTATTAATTTTAATGATACACTGATTTTTTAAGATCAGTAAAGATTTAATTCTAATAAATTCAAGTAAACCAGTGTACTATTTTGTACGGCAAATTTAAAGTTTCAAAACGGAAGTATCCTAAATTTCCAGTTTATCCAACAATTTGATGTAGGTTTCTATTCCTTTCCCTATTTCCTCGACATAAACAAATTCATCTGCCGAATGTGACCGGGCAGAATCTCCGGGTCCGATTTTTATGGAGGTATAAGGCATCACTGTTTGGTTGGACGATGTAGGAGAACCGAAGTATGTTAACCCCAATTCCATACCACGTTTTACAATAGGATGATCCAATGCAATCCACGATGAATTCAAATGGATGGATCGGGGTGTTACTGTTGAATTTTTTACATGCCGCTGTATGATCTCGAGGGCCTGCTGATTGGAATAGAATTCATTGGTACGGACATCCACCACGAACGCACATTCGTGAGGTACGACATTATGTTGAGTTCCGGCATTGATCATTGTTACGGATAGTTTAACCGGTCCCAGCAAATCCGATTTCTCAGGAAATACAAATGTCTTAAACCATTCGATGTCTTCCATGGCCAGGTAGATGGAGTTAATTCCCTCATTACGTGCAGCATGCCCTGTTTTGCCGATAGCCTTGCAGTCGAGTACCATCAATCCTTTTTCGGCAACCGCCATCTGCATCTTGGTGGGCTCGCCGGCTATGGCCAGATCAATTCTGCCCAAATCAGGAATTACGCTCGCCAAACCTCCTTTTCCGGTTACTTCTTCTTCGGCAGAAGCGGAAAATATCAAATTGAAGGGACGGTTCGGCTGGGCAGAAAAATGAATAAAGGTCATTAGCAGACTTATGAGCGAGGCCCCTGCATCGTTGCTACCCAGGCCATACAGTTTTCCATCTTTTTCAATGGGAGTAAAAGGTTCTATCGTCCATGAGGAGACCGGTTTAACGGTATCGTGGTGGGAGTCCAGCAAGATCGTTGGCAACGACTCCGAAAGCATGGAGCGAACCCATATATTGTTTCCCTTGCGTTCCGGCTTAAACCCTTTGGATGACAAATATTGAAAAATAAAGGCAGCCGTCTTGTCTTCCTCCCGGCTGATGGAAGGAATGGCAATGAGCTGTTTGAGAAGAGATATGGCCTCGTCTGTCATGATTTAGGGGCTTATTTATTCTCCAATATTTTTTTCAGCACCGTTTGTGCGGAGTATATTCTGTTTTCGGCTTCTTCTATTACGATTGAATCCGGGCTGTCGATTACCTCGTCAGTCACAATCATGTTGCGGCGAACCGGTAGGCAGTGCATGAATTTAGCGTGATTAGTCAGTTTCATTTTCCCGGCACTGACTGTCCACGCACGGTCGGTATTCAGAATTTTACCATAATCGTTGTAGCTCGACCAGTTCTTGGCATAAATGAAATCTGCTCCCTCAAAAGCCTTGTCCTGATTGTATTCGATAACAGCACCTTTGGTAAACTCGGGAGCCAGCTCATATCCTTTCGGATGAGTTACAACTACCTCGTAACCGGCAGCTACAGCCCATTCGGCGAATGAATTTGGAACAGCCTGCGGCAACGCTCTTGGGTGTGGAGCCCAGGAAAGCACTACTTTGGGACGTTCTTTTTTCTTGTATTCTTCAATCGTAATAATATCAGCAAAGGATTGTAGCGGGTGACGTGTTGCAGCTTCCATACTGACCACGGGAACTCCTGCGTATTTGATAAACTGGTTCAGTACAGGCTCTGAATAATCATAGATTCTGTCCTTTAATGCCCCGAAGGAACGGACACCGATAACATCCACATACCGTCCAATTACGCCGGCAGCTTCCTTAATGTGTTCCGCTTTATCGCCATCCATTACCACACCGAATTCGGTTTCAATCTTCCAGCCTTCTTCGTTAATGTTGAATACCATTGTTTTCATCCCCAGATTTTCTGCAGCCTTTTGTGTGGAAAGCCTGGTTCGTAAACTCGAATTGAAGAACATGAGGCACATGGTTTTGTGCTTGCCCAAATGCTCGAATTGGTACGGATTTTTCTTGATTTCAAAAGCTTCTTTCAAAAGACCTCTCAGGTCCTGAACATCATGGATGGAAGTAAAGTGTTTCATGTTTATATGTATGAAGTACGGCGTACTTTTTTATACTATTTTCTAATCTGCCCGCTTCCCTTTACAATCCATTTATAGCTTGTAAGTTCAGCCAGTGCCATAGGCCCGCGAGCATGAAGTTTCTGGGTACTGATACCGATTTCCGCACCAAGTCCGAACTGGGCCCCATCGGTGAATGCGGTAGACGTATTGGAATATACAGCAGCAGCATCCACTTCGTTCAGGAATCGTTCGATATGTTCCGGTATATCGCTGATGATGGCCTCGCTGTGTTTAGAACTGTATTTATAAATATGGTTCAATGCGCCGTCAAAATCATCCACCGTTTTTATTGACATCTTATAGTCCAGGAATTCCGTGCCATAGGACTCTTCCGTAGCTGCCATTAATTGGGATGAAGGGTAATGGCCTGAAAGAACCGTTTTTGATGGCCCGTCTGCATAAATAGTCACATTGCTTTTAGCCAGAGGTTCCAATATTTTTGGAAGATTAGGCAGCTGTTTTCTGTGTACGATGAGGCAATCGAGGGCATTACAAACACTAACCCTTCTGGTTTTGGCATTGTTAATGATCTCACTGGCGTGAGCAATGTCGGCTTTTTCGTCAAGATAGGTATGGACGATACCTGCCCCGGTTTCAATTACCGGTATTTTGGCGTTTTGGGCCACAAAATCGATGAGCCCCTGACTTCCTCGCGGAATAATAACATCCACGTATCCCCGGGCGGTAAGTAATTCCTGGGTTGCTTCCCGATCAGGAGGTAATAATTCAGCAACCGAAGTATTGACATTAAAATTACCCAATACCTCTTTTATAATGTTGATAATAGCCTGATTTGAAAATTTGGCATCGCTGCCACCCTTTAAAATACAAGCATTACCTGATTTGACACAAAGTGAAAATACATCGAAGGTAACGTTTGGCCGTGCTTCATAAATGATTCCAATGACACCCATTGGAACCGTTACTTTTGATAGATGGAGTCCATTGGGCAAATCTTTTTTATCAAGAACTTTTCCTAAGGGTGAATCCAGCTTTGCCACATTCCTGATATCTCCGGCAATGCCTTTTATTCTATCTTCCGTAAGCTTTAAACGATCGTATTTAGGGTCTTTGGGATCCATCAAATCCAAATCCTTCTGGTTTTCAGCCAGAATTGTTTTAGTTTGCATTTCAGCTTCG
>DATBXH010000297.1:0-3387 GCA_036514375.1 Bacteroidales bacterium
CCACCCTGCCCGACTGACGCCAGTCAGGCGGGTTTCCTTTCCACCGTTACTGCCCTTGCCAGCGAGCACTGAACTTCCAATTAGCTCTGAACCTTTTCACGAACGCAGGGAATAAACCAGCATGATGTATACACTGTGTGCTTGTTGCGCAACTATCTTTTTCGAAACTTCCAGGCATTTTTGCGAAAAATCATTTTCTGAAATCATTGATTTTATTAGTTTGTCGTTTTTTCTCAAGTCTGATTTATAGCCCAAATACTCATTTTTAAAGTTGTGCAACAGTGACCTGTGTTGTGCACAAGCTTTTTTAATTCCATTTTTCTTTTACATTCTTAATATATTCAGTTAGTCTTACCGAGAATTTATCTTCATTAAAATTCTCCTTAGCTTCTAATTTGACAAGAATTTTTACGCTTTGATTCCAAATCTGAATTAATTCTAATAAACTAGGTTTTAAAGCTAATGCATTATCTGGGGTAAAGTGTACAGTTTTATTTCTAAGACTATATAAATTTGTAATTTCGTTTAATTGAATAATTCCACTGTTTAATTCATCCTTAAATATATAAATAATTCGCTCCATTACTTTTGCAACTGAAATCCTATTATAACTAAAGCTATCAATCAGTTTTGATTGATTTAAAAAAAGAAGATGTCTATTTATTAAGATCTCAATAAAGAATCCAAAATTATTGAGATGTCCCAAAAGCTCAATAGAACTGATTTTATGTTTCAAATCAAACTTATAACTTTCTCTCTTTGACCGAATCATAGCTTTATCCCATGCTAATGACAATAGTTGCAAAGTATCACTTGTAAGAGCATCAGGTAAATCAGACTGCAATATGCCAATTGGATGATCTGGTATATTGAGCCTATTAATGATCTCTCTATCTTCTGTTGACGGCTCAATACTATCCAATTCTTTGGAAAATAATATTGATGCAAATTCACTTGTTAGAGCACTATTAATATATTTGAATGACTCGTCTAAATAAAAGATAGCCCCTAATGCTAGTTTGGAATACGTATTTATATCATGCCTGTCGATCATATTAATCAGTAATAATTTACACTATGATTATATCAGTTTCATCAACTATCGAGTTTTTATGTCTAAACGGTGGCGGTATGGCCAGTAAGGGGTTGCGGAGCAACGTCCATATCAACCGATACGAAAGATTGATGCAGGCTAAAACCCTCGCATACAACTGAAACCCTTATTGGTTATAGCACCGCTTGTTAGGTGCAGTTATTTTTTTAATCATCTAAGTCTTCTATATCAAAGTCCTCTTTACTTGAAAATCCAATCCATCTTTTTATTTCTGAATCATATTTTTTATAAAGCACATTTTTAGTTGTTAATTTCGGATTAGTAATCACTAGAACTGGTTCCTTAATTAGTTCCCCAAATTTATTTTTATAAACATCAATAATTGGTTTCCATTCCGTTAAATCAATCATACTTTCATTAATAACGTCATGAACTTTTACATCCCATGATTCACAAATAGCTTTAATTGTAAATCCCAGCATAGACCTATGATTTAGTTTGTTATTGTATTCAATATCATATTCCTTGTCTAATACTCTCAATTCCTCTTCCCATAACTGTTCATTATGATAACTGTTATTATTTTCAACTCCCACGAGCGGAACGCCCATTTGTGAGCAAATAATATTAGGTAGAATAATTGCTGTGTCTTCATAATCTTTTAATACAAAGCGCAATAAAACATGGTCTCCATGATCCATTTTTACTAAGTCTTCATATGTTTTCCAACCCTCTGAAGTTTTAGCTATTGGAAGCTTTTTACAGGGCAAACCTAAACTGTAAAATACTTTTGCAATATCAATTTTCTCATTTTCACTAAGTTTTTTTGAATTGAGGACTAATTCATATTGTTCTTGTAACCATGGTTTCAATTCTTCATAATCACATATTGGAATTGCATGGTTTCTAGCAACTTCTTCATTTCTCCCAAGCCAAATACCCGGGAATCGGTAAAACTTAGTTTGTTTCAGGCCACCAACTGTTACCACACCATGACCACTATAATCATTGTTTGAAGGTAATTGCTTTACTATTGTAGTGCGTGCAATTATTTCATTCTTTTTATTTACTATAGGTCTGATAAACTCAGAAATATAATTCAATCGATCAATATTCCAACCCGTTTTTTCATTCTTTGCAAAACCTGATATTCTTTTCAAGAGAGTTAAAGAATCTATTTCTTTCCAATCATCACCAGAAATAATTAGTTCTTTCGGGCCATTATTATAGCATGTAATTAATTTGTGCGATAATGCAGGTGCAATTTTTCTACATGAATAAGCTAATGGATCATCTACTTCCACATCAGATAGCTCAGCAACGGATTTGTAAATTTCATTAATAAGATTTTTATTATTTGAAATTAATCGAATAGTTGTTCCACTTTCAATTCTTTTTTCATTATTCTGAGCGTTTCTCAGAACAGGATTAAATGACAACCCCTTATTAAACTCCAAAACAAGTGTATTTGAGCTTTCAGTTATAGGTTTAGTTATTATTTGTACAAAATCTGAAATCATGAAAATTGAAAAAAAGCCAATACCAAAATCACCAATTGGAGCAAATCCACTGGATAATAAACCAGCGTGTTCTTTTAAACTTAAATTACTTTTCCAATAAGAATTACCGAAATCTAAAAGGCCATATAATAAGGCAGATTTAGACATTCCAATTCCATTATCAGTAACCTCGAGCCATTCATTCCCAGAATTATCAGTATAATAATTAATTAATATTTCACCTGAAAAA
The DNA here is from genome assembly GCA_036514375.1 of Bacteroidales bacterium. Lineage (GTDB taxonomy): Bacteria > Bacteroidota > Bacteroidia > Bacteroidales > JAAUTT01 > JAAUTT01. The sequence goes on from DATBXH010000297.1 coordinate 2,804, forward strand.
TCATTTGAATAATGTTTCTTGGCACTTAATGCATCACATGCATTTTGAATTAATTCCCTTAAGGGAACATACGGACGATTTCCATAAAGCTGTTTGCCCCCCATTTTTTCAATTATTTTAGGGAAATCCGATATTTTAAGTTGAGTATCGGCAGGTTCCCAACCTTCAGTCTGGATATATTCCGAACATAAAATAGGGGATTCAATTCCCTTAACACCTTTAGCTTGAAATCTTGTAATACTTAAGTCAATCAATAAGTTGTCTACAGATTTAATCTCTTTATCAATTTCTATTATAGTTTTGTAAGCAAGCCACCAAGCTTCACTTTCTTTATAATTGAATTTAGTATGAGATGTGAAACATATTCTTTCATTTTCATAAAGAGCTCTGTCTAATTTATTTTGAAAACTCCAGTGATCATTTGAAATCCCTGTAGGTTTTAAAAATGCATACTGGATACTTGGAGCCCTTCTATCATCAATATGAATAAAATCTGCTAAACGCAGAAGGCAAGCGAGCTTCACGTTGTTAATTGTCCATTCAATTGGAAAAGAAGTAGGAGCAGGACTATTTACTTGTCTTCC
>DATBXH010000298.1:0-7379 GCA_036514375.1 Bacteroidales bacterium
TATTTCTTTAATTGAAGCAGGACAGTTAAAATTCAACATTGCAAAACACAACCTGAATGGGCTCTTACGTGAAACCCATCTTTCTTTCCTTAACGAAAAAATCCGTCTCCACAAGGAACACATAGATATTCGGTTGGTGCAGTCGAACTTTGACGATTCAATCTTTGTAGAGACTGATAAAGTACGTTTTCAGCAAATACTCACCAACCTCATTGGTAATGCTTTAAAATTTACAGATTCAGGTTCTATTGAATTTGGATATTCCATTCTTGACAAGAACAATCTTACGGTTTTTGTGAAGGACACAGGAATTGGCATCCCAAAAGAAAAAATATCTCAGGTATTTGAACGCTTTAATAAACTTAATGACGATAAAAAACTTTATAGCGGAACCGGTCTGGGACTAACTATTTCGAAAAAACTCGTTGAACAAATGGGTGGAGAACTTACAGCTGATTCCGAATTAGGGAAAGGTTCAACCTTTAAATTTACCATCCCTTACGGTTACGACTTCCATTCCAGGAAACCGAAAAGCGTCAAAACGACAAATAAAGATAAAGATGTTTTCAAATGGAACAATAAATCACTGTTGATCGTTGAAGATATTGATTCTAATTTCCAGTTCCTGCAGACAGCTTTAAAAAAAACAGGTGTTAAAATTCATTGGGCAAAAAATGGAACAGACGCATTAAATTTATGTAAAAGCAATAACCCGGACGCCATTCTCATGGACATTCAATTGCCTGGAAAAAGCGGATACGAACTTACCCGCGAAATTCTAAACATATACCCAAAAATTCCAATTATAGCGCAAACAGCTTATGCGTTTAACGATGAAAAGGAAAAGATTCTTAAAGCCGGTTGCGTGGACTACATCACTAAACCCATTAATGCAGAAAAATTATATGAAACAATCCAAAAATATATAGGAGTAAATACCTAAAAAAGAAATACAAATAATGCGTATAGTTGTCCAGCGCGTAACTGAAGCCTCAGTTACCATAAATCACCGGGTTTTCTCATCCATTAATAAAGGATTACTTGTTTTACTGGGTATCGAAGATTCTGATAACGTAGAAGACGTAGAATGGCTATGTAATAAACTTATTAACCTTCGTATCTTCGGAGACGAACAAGGAGTAATGAATATATCGATCAAGGATATCGGGGGTGAATTTTTGGTGGTAAGCCAGTTTACCCTTCACGCATCAACAAAAAAAGGTAACCGGCCATCCTATATCCGTGCCTCCAAACCTGAGATGGCAATACCCCTGTACGATACTTTTGTAGAAACACTTTCAAGGTTTTCAGGACTTCCTGTTAAAACAGGCCAGTTTGGAGCCGACATGAAAGTAAAGCTATTGAACGACGGCCCAGTAACCATTATAATTGACACAAAAAATAAAGAATAATGACACTTGAAGATGCTCAAAAAGAAGTAGATGTCTGGATAAAAACCATTGGAGTACGATATTTTAACGAACTTACCAATATGGCTTTACTTACCGAGGAAGTCGGAGAACTTGCCCGGATCATTGCCCGAAAATATGGCGAACAATCCTTTAAAGAGTCCGATAAAGTATATAATCTGTCAGACGAAATGGCGGACGTGCTTTTTGTATTGATTTGTCTGGCCAATCAAACAGGTGTCGATCTTACCGAAGCATTAAAAGCCAATCTTGAGAAAAAAACAAAGAGGGACGCAAACCGGCATAGTAACAATAAAAAATTATTCGATTAAAACATATCAAATTCAATGGTACAACAAATTTTTGGGTGTAGAAGAACAGAATGCTAAAAAAATAGTTATTTTTGCGCAAATTTCCTAACGCATCTGTATGTTAAAGGGAATACCAATAAAGTTTGTGGATTTTAATACGGAAATTAGCCTAAATACTGCTTCTGAAAGCGTTACTAAGAAATTTTTGTCTCTTCAGGATACTACGAAATTGCCTCAAACGAATACGGTTCAGCCTCAGCTTTCAGCTAAAGGTCAACAAGTTAATCCTCAAAAAACAACTATAGCTCAACCGGTAAGCACAGCTCAGAAAACGGTTTCACAGGGACTTGCAAAAATAAATCAGAATTTTGACATTATTCAAAACGTTAAAAGTCAACCCGTGAAGGAAGTTAATCCGATGGATACTTCTTCCATGCTGATTTATAGCAAACCCCTGCCTTTCGAGATAAAACGTACTGCGCAGGACGAATTATTCAACGATAATTTCTTACTTACAATACCTTATAAAAATATTTCTCATCAATTTGATACAGCTTCCTTTACCAGGAATGGAAAAACAAAAGAAATAAAATCGGCTAAGGGGGAAAACGAATTAATTTCTACCATAATACACAAGGATCCGGGTTTTCAGGGAAACTTCCGTAACGAAGCTTCATTAGACTGGATACCTGCTGTTCTGCTGATCTCCCTCTTTACTTTCTCTTGGATAAAACAGGCTTACCAAAAATATGTAGTTCAGGTTGTTGCTTCTCTGGTCAATTATCAGGTTTCCATTCGGCTATTGAGAGAAAAAAACGTATTGTTCCGAAATACGGCGATAGGTTTAAATTTCGTATTCTCAATCAATATTGGTCTCCTGATTTTCTATTATCTTCAGTATTACAATTTAAACCAGATTACCTCCAGTAACTTTTTAAGTGTAGTCATTTACAGCGTTTTCATAATTTTGCTTTATAATGTAAAATCTGTTGTATGCAGAATAATTGGTAATGTCTTCCTTGTAAAAGAAGAATTTGCTGAGTACGTACATAACATTCATCTTTACAATAAGAACATCGGTCTATTTTTGTTTCCCGTAGTAATTCTGTTTCCTTACATTACTAACAATGAGATCAAACCTTTAATCCTTTATGCAGGCCTAACGATCGTAGTTGGAATGTTTCTATTGCTTGTTTACAGAGGAATCCAAATTATTATGAGAAATGGGGTCTCAATTTTCTATTTGATTTTATATCTTTGTGCCGTTGAAATTTTACCTATTTTACTATTGGTAAAATATTCGTACACATTGATTTAATACTTATTAAATCAGTCGAAAACTTAAAAATTTGCAGCTTTGAAAATTAAAAAAATTTTAGTTTCGCAGCCTCAACCCACGGAACAGGAAAAGTCTCCCTACCATGAATTGGCTGAAAAAAACAATCTGAAAATTGATTTTCGCCCCTTTAGCTATGTAGAAGGGGTTTCTGTCAAAGAATTCAGGCAAAGCAGGATAGAAATCCTAGCTCATACGGCTGTAATTTTTACAAGTAAAACAGCTATTGATCACTTCTTCAGAATTTGTGAAGAGATGCGCACTGTAGTGCCGGATACGATGAAGTATTTCTGCATGTCCGAGTCAACTGCTTTTTACCTGCAGAAATATATTGTTTACAGGAAACGTAAAATTTTTTACGGAAAAGGTACTTTCCCCGAATTGGTGGATATTCTGATGAAACACAAAGAGGAAAAATTCCTTGTTCCGCTATCGGATCAGCATAAACCTGAGATCCCCAAACTCCTGGAGAAGAACAAACTGAACTACACCAAAGCCATCCTTTACCGGAATATAAGTTCTGATTTAACGGATCTAGCCGGGGTTAAATATGATATCCTTGTGTTCTACAGCCCATCCTGTATAAAATCATTATTACATAATTTCCCTGACTTCAAACAGGACGAGATCAAAATTGCAAGTTTTGGCAATTCAACCGCCAAAGCAGTAAAAGACGCAGGTTTACGGCTTGACATTCAGGCTCCGCTCCCTCAGTTTCCTTCGATGACCATGGCTTTGGAACAGTTCATCAAGGAACATAATAAAAATGAAGCAAAGTCGGAGCCCAAGAATGGAAAAACAGTTGAAGTAAAAGATGAAGTAAGTAAAGTAAAATAACTTATTCCTTAACATAAAAAGCTGGTTCGGTAAAAGTGCCGGATCAGCTTTTTTGTTGTCACTAAACAGGCAAACACGTTGAACCTCTCTTTCAAAAAAGAAGAACACCTTTGCAGTAAAAAAGCGTTTGATAACCTTCTTAAAACCGGTTCATCATTATTTTGTTACCCATTAAAAATACAGTGGGTAAAAACAGATTTTCCTCTTCCCTGTCGTGTTCAAATTGCATTTGCCGTGCCCAAAAAACGTTTTAAACGTGCCGTTGATCGAAACCTTATAAAACGACGATTGAGAGAAGCGTACCGGTTAAATAAAAGTTCGTTACATTCTTTTCTGGAAGAAAGACAAATCCGATTACAAATCTTATTTGTTTACATTGCACCAGATATTTTAACATACCGTGAACTTGAACCAAAAATTAAAAAGGTCCTGGATAGTATTATGGATGCTGTTCAAAAAACTGCTCAGTAAGTTTTTTATCGGACTGATAAGAATATACCAATACACGTTATCACCTTTTATCGGGCGACAATGCCGATATTACCCTACATGTTCGAATTATTCGATTGAAGCATTGCAAAAGCACGGGCCCTTTAAAGGTTTATATTTAAGTATTAAAAGGATTTTATCATGTAATCCATGGGGCGGGCACGGATTTGATCCGGTACCGTAGCAAGCCTTAGCTAATAGTATCCCAGTCTTCACAAATCCTCATTCGTTGATCCATACTTGCTCGTAAATCAAAAAAGTAAGAACAAGGAATAACGATTTTTGATTCAGGAAGTTTTTAAAAGCAGATCCAAATTTAAATTTTAGCCAGGCTAGCATCGATCGTAAGCTATAGTCTACCGACACTGTAGTATAGAGCATATGATGATCGTATGCTCTATACTAAAATGATTTTTGGCTATAGGTAAAAACAATAGTTATCCTACTCCTCAAAATCAGCATTCGTTAATCCCTGTTCGTAAATCAAAAAAATATGAAGATCGTTAATTTCACGCTCATACTTGCATTTGCGTAAAACAAAATGCCTCGTCACTTTTAATTTGTAAAAACAGCATTCGTTTTAATGGTTAGAGACCATAAGTTTAATCCGGCGAAGTCAGAGACATTTGCCGAGCTGCTCCGGAACATTTAGCCTAGCTGGAGTCCAACATTTGACTAAAATACCGGTAGTTCTATTGAACTGTTAGCATAAAAAAGACCGAATTATTTTTTTCAATGACAGCCTTACGATTTTTTTTCAAAGACAAAGTTTTAATGAATTTACTAAAAAAAATCCAGTACTTCCTTATTTCAGAAGGATAATCATTGCACAAAACTGGTTCATTGTTATACTTATAATAGTTGATAATCTTTTCATTATTACTATTTAATTGTAATAAGATAATATTAAATCCTTTGATTATTTTGTGATCATCAATAAATAAAATTATACCAACCCTACCAGTTAAATGTTTATGGTCAGTTAAAGTGTCAGGAAGATTTACTTTTAATTTTTCAATCCTTATAGTATAAGGACTTGTTTTGACTTCCATTGGTGGAATGTCATTTTCTATATTTTGTCCTTTAATAGAGCAATTGAGGAGCAAGAAGAAAAAAAACACAAATAGATTTTTCATATTGAGCTGAAAATGGTTCAATTTGCACGGGCAGAGCCCATGCAAATTGAACTTAACTGAAGCCACACTTGGTCATAGAAGTCTTTCCACACAGATTCGTTTATAACAATCATTTGATCCCAGACCAAACGATTACCTGAACCTATGTTTCTTGTAGAAATAGTACTATTCTTCTTATCAAAAAAAAGCTCTGAAATGGGATATTCAAGTGTATCAGACAATATAAAACTACTAAAAGCTGAATCTGCATTAGTTTTTTCCCATCCTACTCCAGCGTATACATCCTCAGATTTTCTCACGTATAATCTTACCTTATCAAATTCAAATACCATCTTTTCTATTATTTTATTGCTTCTTTTCTCACTTCCTCCATTCCAATTAGATAGATACAATTTATATTTCACCGGTAAATCATTTCTATACCAATTCTTCCGTTCATATCTAGACTCATTTAGGAAGCCATATATTTTACCATCTTTTATTGAATCTATTTTTTCAGAAGGAAAATAACATGCTGAATAAAGCGTTAGAGTGCTATCAAAAAATAATAAATGTGGGTTATAAATATCCCAATCTTTAGAAATATTCAAAATTAAAATTAAGTCTTTTTTATTTTGAACTATTTGCTCAGAATGTTCCAGTAATTCTTTGGTCAAATGAGAACCTCTGGGAATAGCTTTGTAAACATCATTTTTATCTGAAACACAACTAAAACATAATAAAATAAATAGGCTATAAATACATAACTTCATATCTGATATATGTTTATCTTGGTTTAAAGTCACTTCTCTTAATAACATCCTTTGAAATTTGAATATTCCTTAATTCTCCATATGAAGGAAGTCTGCTTACTTCATATTTAAGATGCATTTGAGATCCTATTCTAAAACCTAATCTTTGTCCATATTGTGTACTTGAAGATTCAATAGCAAATCTACCTTGCTGAATAGATTCTAATCCATCGAGACCTAATCTTGCTGTATTCCAATCTAAACCTGCTCTACCAGCAACTATTCCTGCCGCAATATTTCCAACATCTCTAGCAGAAGCAAATATAGGCTTTCCATTCTTTTTATCCAGAATAGGCATTCCTCTATAAAATTCTTCAGGAGTAATATATATGGGTCTATCCGTTCCATTTGTTCTTTTGAAGTCAAGAGGCTTTCCTCCTGTTGCATTTGGCATATAATCTACAAGACTAGGATCTTTGGCAACAATTTCTTTATTTAAAAAGACTCGTCCAGATTGATCATTTGGATTTATTGTTCCTTGCCATGTTCCTTCCTCAGAAAAGTAGAAAGATTCTGGAGTAGCTGAATAACCAATTAACTCTCCTGGCTTCCCATCTTTGCCTATAACGTAGATTCCATTATCATCACCAGCAAGATTACCACCAACTACTTTATAAGTACCATTCTTATTCATTGTTACAAACGTCGAATCACCATTAATATCAATAAATAAAATCGGATTATTAGTAGCATATTGATAAGGTGAAAGATTTAAACATTTTTCAGCAAATCTGTCTTGCACATGCCAACGAGCTATCTGCGGATCATAAAACCTGGCCCCATAATCTAACCATCCCAGAAATGTTCCACCCAGGGTCTCATCCTGCAATTCCTTGCCATTGTATAGGTATTTATTTACGTCCAGGTTGTTGTTCTGGAAGGCGAGGCCAAAGGGATAATAATCGGTGGATTGCTCTATCGTACCGCTGGAGTTGAACACCACACGGGTGTTGCCCAGGTGATCCTTTAGATAATACTCGTATGTGAAAGAACCTGAACTGTTTTTTACCATCCCTTCCTCGTGCAGGATATAATCTACGGCCTTGGCATTGTTATAAATCGTATTACCG
>DATBXH010000299.1:0-6812 GCA_036514375.1 Bacteroidales bacterium
GTAATGGTTTTGGTAAAGGAATGCATGTTATGAAAGTAATCTTTCGGGAATTTCTCGGAATACTTTTCCAATACATTATATCCATTTTTTATTATAATAACAGAGCTGCTATTATTGAGAGAGTCGACAAACAATCTCAACGATGCTGAGTCTAATTTCTGTTCGGTGGGAGTGGATACCCTCCATGTTTTGTCGGGGTAGTAATCCGTCCCTTGACAGTAACACGAGCTTAGGTACAATAAAAACAAAAATATTAGAAATACCCTGATCAAGAGGTGCGGGCTTATTGCCGAAATAAACCCGTTGACAAAATTATTTTTTAAAGGGCGAATACAGCAGACATGCTGATTTCGTTCACACATGCATGTGTAATAATTTTTACTTTTCCAGTTCATTTTAAATTTATTTGTAGAACAGTTAACCAAAACATTATAATTATTATTACGCTTTATCTCATTTTCTATTTATGATTTCTTCTAATTCTTTTTTTATTCAATTTGATGCATTAATGTTTCGATGGTTTTTATTAATTGCTGATCTTCTCCATTTTCAAGAGCAGCAGGATTATTAAATACCGGCAGATCAGGTTCCAGTTGAACATTCTCCAAAAATTTACCTTCGCTATTTTTAATTCCTAACTGAGGAAAACTAATGCTTAAAGTTGGGTCTATCTGATTTTCGCCTATTGGGACAGAACCTGAAGCTGGAACAGGTGTCCCTATAACCTTACCAAGGTTTAATTTTTGGTAATAATATGGAAATAGAAATGCATTGGAATAGTTTGCCTCGCTTACAATTACTGCCGATTTTTTTGTCCATTTCAATAAAGGGTCAATACCATAAGCGTTATTTCTTCGTTCAAACGAAGCGTATTTTATTCCCCGCAGAAAATCTATTAAATCGTCGTGTATCCAACCTCCATTATCATATCTGGTATCAATGATTATAGCTTCCTTATCGTAATCCTGGCTCAAGGATTTTGCAACAATATCGCGATAGTTATAATCATTCATATCTATGATATGAAAATAACCTATTTTGCCGTTAGATAATTTTTCAGTTAGTTCTCTATTCCTATTAACCCATCTATCATATAACAATGCTATCTCATGCCCATGGTTAATTGGTCTGATAGTTTCAGTCCATTTCTCCGAAGTTAAAGGATTAAATAAAGATACTTGTATGTTTTTATATGCTTTATGGTTGAGTAACGGGAAAAAATCCATGGTTGGTTTAATAGCTACACCTTCAATTTCAGTAATGATTATTCCTGGTTTAATATGACTCTTTGAATTATCGCATGGCCCATTTTCAATTATATCTGATACTTTTATGCCCTCTCCTTCATAATTCAAATCATATAATATTCCTAACGATGCCGTTTCGTCTCCTGTTTTGTTTGGCCTAAAACTGCACCAGCAATGCGATGCATTTAATTCGCCAAGCATTTCGTTTATCAATTCGGCAAAATCGTAGTTATTATTGATATGTAGAAGGAACTTTTCATATTCGCGATTGTAAAATTTCCAATCCGTGTTATGGAATTTGTCATCGTAAAAACGTTTTTTTACCAGATGGCAAATGTGATTAAAAATGTATGCTCTTTCTGTTTGTGTATTTACATAATCTTTCACCTGATATTTGATTTCTTTTGGCTCAAAGCTTACTGTATCTAATTGTAAAATTTTACCATTTGAAAATATGTACAGACATTCGTTATTATTTGTCATTGCTAATGAGCCAGAACTAATATTTAATTCTTTTGCGGGGTATATTTTTTTGTCCTTAAGACTATAATAATTAAGATCTAACCTATCATTAAAATTCTGCGATAAAAAGAATACCTTTTGATTGTCCGGAGAAATTAAAATATCTGAAATATTCCCGGATACTTTTGTTATCCGTGTTATTCTGTTATCAATAATGGGCTTTACATTATCAGTTTGCTTATCAACATCCAGTTCAGTAAAATAAATATCCTTCAGGCTTCCGCTACTACCATAATTACGCATTCCATTTCTGTTGGATAACCACACTAACATCCTGCCATCATTTGATACCCTTTCCTTTTCATCCCAGAATCCGCTATTGGTTATATTAACAGGTTTCTCTTGCGTGTCAGATTTAATTAAACCTATTTCAGGCGATGTAAAATTATACGGATGATATTCTTTAGCTATCCATTTCCCATTTGGCAACCACTGAAAGCTTTGATCATTTTCCTGAAAAGAGTAGCTATCCTTTTCATTTAAGATCGTATGTACCTTATTGGAATTCAAATCAAGGATGCGTAGTGTTGAAAAGTCCTCGATAAAAGCTATTTGATCACCATTTGGTGAAAATTTAGGTTGATCTGTATCTTTATTCGCAGACAGGAGAGGTTCTTCTATAAATGACGTTGAATTATAAAAATAAGTAGTATCCTTTTGTGGAATTGACATTTTGTACAATTTCCAACTACCTTCCCGTTCAGAGGCATAAATTAGTGTTCGTCCGTCCGGGCTGAAACTGATATTTTTTTTTTCTTCCGGAGTATTTGTTAATTGCTTTATGGTATTATTAGGAATACCGATAACAAAAATATTGCCTCTCAGCACTACCGCAATTTCTTTACCTGATGGCGATAAAGCAAATTCTGATGCCCCAGACGACAATTTTAAAGTATCTATCTCTGATTTTTCTTTTCTTTGAATCTCAATTCTTACCTTTTGAGAGGCTTTCCCATTTTTTTTGATGTATATTTCACCATTATAACTATAACATAGCGTATTTGTATTATCTACGGATAGAAGTCTGACAGGGTGCTTTTCATGAAATGTTATCTGTTGTATTTTCCCGGGATCACTCACTGATAATGAACAAACATTGAATGATCCGAACTGCTCTGATAAATAAAAAACGCTATTCTCATCTGCACTAAAACAAGGGGAACGGTCTTCTCCTTCAAAACTTGTCAATTTTGTATATTGTTTATTTTGATTGTTGTATAACCAAATGTCGCTTGCTACGGATGATTGGTGATGTTTCCTCCACTTATTCTCTTTACTGCCTTTAACATCGTGATAAATAAGTTTAGTTTGAGCGCTGTTCCATTTTGCATCTTCAGTTGGCGTGGAAAATATTCTTATAGGCCGGCCTCCGTTTATAGACACTTTGTATAAATCCGGAAGCCTGTTATTTGACTCTGGAGAGGTATTGGTATATCTTGAAACGTGCTTCGCTGTAATTGGATCAGGCTGAATAGTAGAAGTAAACAAGATATATTTCCCGTCCGGGCTAAAACTGGTGGGATATTCATCTGCGGAATGAGTGGTAAGTCTTTTTAATTGATTGCTTTCAATATCCAAAAGAAAAATATCAAAATTACCGAATTCATTTGAAGCAAATACTATCTTGTTATTATCCGGTGACCATATCGGACGAAATTCATAAAACATTGTATTCGTTAATTGGACAGCAGTACCTCCATTAGATAACACTTTATAAATATCTCCTTTATAATCAAAAACAATGTTTTTTCCATCAGGAGAAATTGATGGATACCTTAACCATAAAGGATGATTGGCAAATAAGTGACTATTCACAATGAATGCTAATGATAAAATTATATTTCTCATAATATTAATTTATCTTTTTTGCTTTCGTGTTATTTTTGTTTTGATGAATGATTAATCCAATAATTTTACCATTGTCCCCTCTTTCAAAAGAAATTTCTGATTCGAAATCTATAGTAAAAAATATATCTTTTTCTTTTTGAAATATTTCGAATTTTCCCTGGCCTGTTGTTTGAGAAAAAAGGTGATTATTTAATGTTTTAATATCTAATTTAAGGGTTGGATTTATTTCATAAGTACCTATGTATTCTCTAATCTGTTCTTCATCAATTTTTATTGCTTTGATTTTATCTGGATTGCGATATGGTTTATCAAATAATATTGCTGCAATATCATTGTTAATTTGTAGAATTGGGGTATTAATTAAATTAGATAAAATGATAATACAGATGTTATCATCTACAAATCGTACAATCACTGCGCAAAAACCATCAATATATCCATGGTGCCATACCTTTTTATGAGAATAAAAATCATCTACAAACCAACCGTATCCATAGTTCTTTTTATATGGGGTAATTATTTTTTTTAAAGAGCTATCTGAAACTAACGTGTTTTTATATAATTCTCTGTCCCATTTATATAAATCTTCAGTTGTCGAAAATAATGCTCCTGCGGAAAATGGCTGACTCATATTATTATAATCTGCATTGTGTAACACCCCATCTTCATAAACATAGCCTGAAGCTCTGTTCTTTAATATAGTTTTGGGATTGTCATAGCCAGTGTTTGACATAGTAAGCGGTTGGAAAATATTTTCGTTTAAATAATCAGAATATGATTTACCTGTTACTTTTTCTATTATGTATCCAAGCAAAATGTATCCTGAATCACTATATTTAAATTCAGTTCCAGGCTGAAACAATAACTCTTTATTCTTGAATTTATCCATAATTTGTAATGGTGTCACAGGTAGAACTTTTTCCTGTTCAATTTCAGAAAAACTTGTAAAACTTGGTATTCCCGATGTATGTGTTAAAAGATGACGAATTGTTATTTTATCTCCATTGGGATAGTCGGGTATATATTCACTAATACAATCATTTGTATTTAAAAGGCCTCTTTCTTCAAGCTGAACAATGGCCATCGCTGTAAACTGCTTTGTAATCGAGCCCAACCGAAATTTTATTTGCGGACTATTTGGCACTTGCAGTTCGAAATTTGCCATACCATATCCTTTGTTAAACAATATTTTTCCATCTTTTTCGACCAAAATGCTGCCATTAAATCTGCCAAGTTTGTAATAAGCTTGAAGGTAATTGTCGATGAGTAGTTCAACGTTTTGTGAATAACAAATGCTTAGAATTAGGCTTAAAAGCAAGGAGGAAATCAATCTTTTCATATAGTCCTATTTTAAAACTAATAGCTGTTTCAATTTTTGAAAACAAGGTTACGTTTAAGTATTGTTGGGGAATTCGAAATGTTTTCCTTTTCAAGGCGTACCGCCTTTAATTATTTGTAAGTTATTGTAAAATTGCAACTTTCTCCGCCCCATAAAACCGTTATATCAATTTTTACATCAACCTGTTTTCCAGTAATGGCTTCATAGGTTTCTTTATTCCAACCCTTGGTACAATTACAGAATTCTTTGGGCATTTTAGAGATGTCAACAAACGGGCAGAAACATCTGTTATTTTTTTTGCCAATTAATTTAACAATTCCTTTTTCTTCATCATGTTCGACTTTTTCAACCCATTTTTCTATACTTTTAAGATAACCATTTAAATCTCTTTTGAATTTTACATAATTTTCACTATTCCCATTAGCACAGTAGCGGCCCATGTTTTCCAGTAAAGATACAATTGTATCCTTATCCAATTTATCATCCATGTCTTTCATTAGTCTGGCAATGCGTTTTTGCATGAAACCAATACGCCAGTCTTCCTTCTTTTCTTCAGGAGTATCTTTATTTGCAAGTAAATTTGCGGGAGAAAGCAACATCATGCCTGCACAAACACAAGCACCGGATTTGCAGACATTTTTAAAAAAGTCTTTTCTTTCCATGATGACGAGTTTTAAGTGATTGTAAAATATAACTTAATTATTTATATAATTTGGTTTATTATTCAGGTGCTTATAATATTATTTAAGCACTATCATGATGAGCAGAATTGCCTTTGAAGTAATCGCTGAACCCTCAATAAAATATCTGCGGTTGGTATAATACCTCGGACACTCTCATTTTTTTCAATCCTAAAGCTGTCGATCTCCTTCCAAGCTTTGTCAACTTGCTTTATTTTCAGTGAACCTCGCTCAATGGGCTATTTATCCGACAAATATAGTTGTGGAGCACCGCTCAGCTCCTAAAATAACCGTTTCATCTATTCTTACCGTAACTTTTTTGCCGAGCAACAATCCAAACAGTTCTTCCTGAAATCTTTTGCAACAATAATTACACAGTGATTTTGGAGGCTTTTCGCATTGTCCGTATTCACAATTACAGGTTTGAGACTTTTTCCCGATTAGGGTAATCACAGACTTTTCTTTGTCGTATTCAAGCTTATCCCAATATTTCGATTCACCTCTTTTTACACGGTTAAAATATTCATCGGTATTGTCTTTATATTTAGCAAGGTATTTATCATAATTTCTGGAATAAAGGCATGCAACTCCCAATTCGTTAAATATTTTCTTTTTATCGGATTCGTTAATAGACGAGTCGATGAATTTGAATAATTCCCTTATTTGGGTTTTATTCATAGTTTCGCTGTTTGACCCATCTTTTTTTGTAGTATTCTCCTGAGCAGTTACTTTATCAATATTAAAAAGTGCCAATAGAGACAATGCCCCACAACTACTGCATTTGTTAATAAATTCTTTTCGTTCCATTTTTATAGTCCTTAATAAGTTGTTAATTACCAAATGTTATCTGTAATTGTCAATTATCTTTATGCTTACCCAATATATTTTTGAAGGTTCATTGGTATTCCACGATTTCCTTCTTGTAAAAAACAAATATTTTCCATCAGGAGAGAGATTTGGTGCCATTTCCCATCCCCCGGTATTAACAGATTTACCCATATTTCTGGGTTCAGTCCAATTGTTATTTCCTTTATTGAAGGTAATGTATAAGTCGTGTTCACCATACCCTCCAGGGCGGTCGGAATGAAAAATAAGATAGCTTTCATCTGGCGCTATAAGCGGATCGCAATCGTTATATTCTGTATTGACAGGATAAGGTAGTTTAATGGCAGTTTT
>DATBXH010000300.1:0-10191 GCA_036514375.1 Bacteroidales bacterium
AAGTCCTAGCGGCAAAGGTTTAAAAATATTGGTTAAAGTCAATTCCGGTAAAGAAACCCACAAAACTGCATTCCTGCAATTACAATCATATTTCGAGAAACTTTTAAATGTTGAAATTGATAAATCTGGTAAAGACGTTACACGCCTTTGTTTCGTGTCATTCGACCCGGATATTTACATCAGCACAAACGCTGATACATTTAAAAGTTCAGAAGAATCAAAAAGCTTACAAGATATTTATTGCGATGCCCTTCATTTCACCGTTAAAAAAGAAAGCTATACCGAAGGCAATCGCAATAATTTTATATTTCTTTTAGCCAATAACCTCAATCGTAAAGGTGTATCGTTAAACGATGCTTTAAACCTTATTCTCAGCGAATACAAGTATAACGACGCTGAAGTAACGGCCACTATCAAAAGTGCATATAATAATCATTTTGAACACGGCTCTAAACTCTCCTCGCCTCAAAGGAGAGAATCCAGAGGTGAAGTTCCAAAACACGCCAATATCGAGCAACCAACTAAAAAGTTTAACGCCAACAAATTCGTATTGGCCCAGGAATACATAAAAAAACATTTTGTAATTCGACGCAATGTTGTTACTCAAGAATACGAGTGTCGCGACATCAACAAAACCGAGTTCGAGAGCATGAACGAAAACAACATCTTTATCAAAATGCAAATTTCCGGTCTTAATCTTAGCCTTAACAACCTTATCGCTTTGCTTAAATCCGATTTTATTGAGGTTTATAATCCCTTTACAGAGTATTTTAATAACTTGCCTCAATGGGATGGCAAAACCGATTACATTTCATTCCTTGCCAGTTTTGTTAAAACATCCGACCGTGGGCGTTTCGACAATCATTTTAAAAAATGGTTTGTACGTGTTATTGCATGCGCTTTGGTCGATGGTATTTTTAACAAACAAGCTTTCATATTGGTACACGACAAACAAAATAGCGGCAAATCTACCTTTTGCCGTTTTTTGTGCCCTCCAACTTTACAAAACTATATTGCCGAAAATCTTTCAATCGACAAAGACAGCCGCATTCTGCTTTGCCGTAATATCCTTATTAACCTCGACGAGCTCTCAACCCTTTCAAAAGTCGAAATCAATTCGCTCAAAAGCCTTTTTTCAAAAGATAAAATTAACGAACGTTTACCTTACGACCGCCGCAATTCAATACTTCCACGTCGTTGCAGCTTTATTGGTTCAACCAACCAGGTCGAATTTTTAAATGACGAAACAGGTTCAGTACGTTGGCTCTGTTTCGTTATTGATGAAATAGATTGGAGCTATTCAAGCAAAGTAAATATCGACATGGTTTACGCCCAGGCTTACCATTTATTTAAAAACGGCTTTCAATATGATATTACAGCCGCTGAAGTAAAGGAAAACGACGAGTACAACCGACAATTCTTAATTAATACACCTGAAAAAGAGTTAATTACAAAGTTCTTGGAACCCGCTACCAAAGAAAGGAATATGCATTTTTGGACATCTACCGATATTCTGCTTTATATATCCAATGTTACCGAAAATCGGGTTAAACTTTCCTCTGTAAACATTGGCAAGGCTCTTAAATTATGCGGTTTTGAACGCGTAAAACATGGCATTGACAAAATTTATGGCTATTACGTTAACACCAAGTAAGAAAAATATAATTTAAAACGCCAAAACATCTTACCACCTTACCACCGTAAGCCTATAATCCAATGTTTTCAAGCCTTTCCACGGTGGTAAGATAAAAAAATCATCTTACCACCATCTTACCACCTTACCACCATCTGTTAAATAATTAATAAATAATACTATAACTAAATTTTTATCCTTTTTGGTGGTAAGGTGGTAACTTGAAAAATACCTTACCACCAACCTTACCCACCCCATAAATACTGAAAAAGGGTAAGGTGGTAAGATGATTTTCAATTTTGGTAGAAATTTTATTTAATAACAACCTACTTTAATAAAATTGTAGAGCGCCTACTTAAAAATAATTTCATTTTTCTTGCAAATTAAAACCTAATGATATATTTTTGTAGAGTTATTACTTAAATAAAAATATTGAGAACAACATTAGGAAATATAGCTAATATTCAAACAGGAATCTTTGCAAAACCAATTGATGAAGGTGAAATAGTGTATTTGCAAGCAAAACATTTCGACGAAAATGGTAATCTTATTGGTTCGCTTCATCCTGACTTAAATTCAAACGATATTCCTGATAAGCATTTTTTACAGCAGGGCGACGTGTTATTTGCGGCTAAGGGTACAAAGAATTTCGCAGCCTGTTATCAAAATATAAACCAGCCTTCAGTTGCTTCAACTTCGTTCTTTGTTATTCGATTGTTCAATAATATTAATTCCAAAATATTACCTGAGTTTCTGGTTTGGTTTTTAAACAATCCATCTTCTCAGAAATATTTAAAATCAAATGCCATTGGCACTGCAATAGTTTCAATTTCAAAAAATGTTTTAGCAGAACTTGAAATATTAATTCCCAACTTGCAAACACAAAAGTCTATTCTAAAAATATCACAACTGCGAAAATCTGAATTAGATTTAAAGCAGCAAATTGAGATTTTAAAAGAAAAGCAACTACAACAGTATATCATTAATGCATTAAATAGATAGAATGGAGAATAAAATTAGTAGCTTCGAAGTAAAACAAATTGTTTGGAAAGCCTGCGACACTTTTCGTGGCTTAATTAACCCCGACCAATATAAAGACTATATCCTTACCATGCTTTTTATTAAGTATGTAAGCGATGTGCACAAAGAAAAGAAAAATGAATACTTAAAAAAATACAATGGCGACGAAGC
This sequence comes from Bacteroidales bacterium, assembly GCA_036514375.1. Lineage (GTDB taxonomy): Bacteria > Bacteroidota > Bacteroidia > Bacteroidales > JAAUTT01 > JAAUTT01. The sequence goes on from DATBXH010000300.1 coordinate 2,825, forward strand.
CCGTGCCGATAGGGCCATGAAACAGGAACGTTTTATTGTTCCGGAAAATTCCAGCTTTGACTATTTATACGAACACCGGAATGAGGCCAATATAGGTGAACTTATAAATATTGCCTTAACAGATTTTGAAGAAGCAAACCGCCAAAAACTAAGTAGTGAAGATGGTAGTGGTGTTTTTAGGAACATCGATTTTAATAGCAGTAACCTTGGTGATGTCAAAGAAAAAAACCAACGACTTAAGAGTTTACTGATTGACTTTAGCAATGATAAACTCGATTTAAGTCCTGGTCACCTTTATGGTGCCGATATTATTGGTGATGCTTACGAGTTCCTTATAGCAAACTTTGCAAGCGATGCTGGCAAAAAAGCCGGTGAATTTTTTACACCAAGTGAGGTTTCAACATTGTTAGCAAAGCTAACAAAATCTAAACCCGGTTCTAAAATATGTGACCCCACCTGTGGCTCGGGCTCGTTATTAATAAAGGCCGGTCGTGAAGTGGGCTCCTCTGACTTTTCCTTATTTGGACAGGAAGCAAATGGCAGTACATGGGCTTTGGCTGTAATGAATATGTTTTTACATGGCTTCGACAATGCCAGTATTCGCTGGGGCGATACAATAAGAAACCCGAAATTAAGAGAAGGTGATGCACTAATGAAATTTGATACGGTCGTCGCTAATCCTCCTTTCTCCTTAGATAAATGGGGCAAAGTGGAAGACAAAGAAGATAATAAGGCATCAAAAAGTTACGACCCTGAATTTGACCCATACAATCGTTTTTGGCGAGGCATTCCACCCAAAAGTAAAGGTGACTGGGCTTTTATTAGCCACATGATAGAAACAGCATACGAAGGTCATGGTAAAGTAGGGGTTGTAGTCCCTCATGGGGTATTGTTTCGTGGCAGCAGTGAAGGTAAAATCAGGCAAAAAACAATTGAAGAAAATATACTGGAGGCCGTAATTGGTCTTCCTGCCAATTTGTTTTTTGGCACCGGCATTCCAGCCGCAATACTTATCTTTAATAAAGGGAAAGGGTCTAAAACCAATGTACTATTTATAGATAGTAGCCAACATTTTGAATCTGTAAAAAACCAGAATAAACTTCGTGATACCGATATCGAGCACATCGTAAAAACATATTACGACTTTACAAAGGGCAAATTGCAACTAGGTGTTGTTGAAGAAAGATACAGTTATGTAGCCACCTTTGAAGATATACAGGAAAATGAATTTAACCTGAATATTCCAAGATATGTCGATACCTTCGAAGAAGAGCCCGAAGTTGATATTGCAGCCGTTCAGGTTGAAATCAATAATCTTGAAGGTGAATTAAAAACAGTACAAACTGAATTGAATAAGTATTTAAAAGAATTAGGAATTTAATCTTTACTGATATGCCGTATAAAGAAAACCTTAAAAAAGCGTCAGAACTGAAAAAGGAATTAGACGGGTTCCGTCCTTTAAAGCCGGAAGTGGAAAAACGAATTATGCAAAAACTCAGGCTCGATTGGAACTACCACTCTTCCCATATCGAAGGTAATCAGCTTACCTATGGTGAAACAAAAGCCCTGATATTGTTTGGCACTACAGCTCAGGCCAAGCCTTTAAAAGACCACTTGGAAATGACAGGCCATAATGAGGCCATTTTAAATATTGAAGAAGTTGTCAAACAGGAAAGGCCGCTAACCGAAACCTTTATAAGAGAGCTGCACAAAATTATCTTAAAAGAATCTTACGAGGTGGATGCCATTACCCCTGATGGTAAACCAACGAAACGAACCATTTCAATTGGTAAATATAAAACCACTCCAAATCATGTGTTAACGCAAACTGGTGAAATCTTCTATTTTGCTACACCGGAAGAAACACCAGCTAAAATGAACGATTTAATGGAATGGTATAAAGAAAATAAGGATAAAGCCGATTTTCACCCTGTTTTATTTGCAACCGAATTTCATTATCGTTTTATCCGTATCCATCCTTTCGACGATGGTAACGGGCGTATCGCTCGTTTGCTAATGAATTTCATTTTAATGCAAAAAGGCTATCCACCAGCCATAATCAAAACCGAAGATAAGGTCAATTATTTTAATGCATTACAACAGGCCGATGCCGGGCAATTAGATTTCTTTTTCAACTACGTCTGTATTCAGGTTAATAATTCACTTGAATTAATGTTGAAGGGGGCTAAAGGCGAAAGCATTGAAGAACCAGACGATTTAGATAAAAAACTGGCTTTGTTGAAACAGGAAGTAGCTGCTGAAGATGAAGAAAATGAAATTAAAACTCAGCTTACTACATTTACCTTAATTGAAATATTAGAAAAATGGGGATTTAACTTACTTGGTGAGTTGGCCAAAACTACCATTAAATTCAATGAATTTTATCATTCACCCACTCATTCACTCACTATTTTTCTGAATAACTCAGGACCTAATTTCAAGATTATTTCTGAAATACCCATTGAACAAATAAAAACTTCAATAAACCCGTCAAATCTTAATACTGAATTAACGGGTGCTCGAATTGTTTTCCAAGCTTTATTTGGAGCTTATAAAAAAGGAGGCCTTGACTCGTTTGGTTGCAATTATACTTTTGAAATAAAGCTTGAAACTTATAATTACGAAGTTTGGGTTGGTTATTTTGATGAAAACAATAAAGGACAAAACACACAATCATTTGTGAAAAGGCTATTACACAAACCGCTATTATCGGCAGAAATAAAAAAGATTAATGAAATGTGGGGCGACACCTTATTAAAACATTTGGAGTATCATCGTAGACAATTAAATAAAAGTTAACTAAAATTAGAAGCTATGTTAACGGAACAAATACAACAATTCAATGAAATATTGGAAGAATTAGGCAAAACGCTTGATATTTCAGAATCTCAGTACAACGCAGCTGTGAAGAGTTACAATGCTGTCGGTAACTGGCTCAAAAAAGAGGATTCATTTCTTTCTCCTTATTTGCCTGAAATCTTGCCTCAGGGCTCATTTATGTTGGGTACCATGGTAAAACCTTTAAATGAAAATGACGATTTGGATATAGACCTGGTTTGTCAGTTAAAAGGTAAAAATCCAAATTGGACACAAGAAATTTTAAAACAAAGTGTCGGAGACCAGATAAAAGCAAACGATACATATAAAAAGATGCTTGATGAAGAGGGGCGTCGTTGTTGGACATTATTGTATAGGCAGGATTCTTATAGTGAAAAAGAAAGATACCATATGGATATTTTACCCTGTGTTGTAGATTCAGGTTATAGGATGATACTAGATAGTGCATTTTCAGCTAAAGAACTTATTGACGCAAATAAATTAGCCATTCGCATAACTGATAATTTGGAAGATAATTATGAAACTGAAAAAAATCATTTAGACTGGTTAAAAAGCAATCCTTTTGGTTATGCTAAATGGTTTGAGAATAGAGCAAATATTAGTTCTACACGAATGTTTTCCCTAAATGAATCGATAAAACCTGTTCCAAAATATCAAACTGACAAATTACCACTTCAACGTGTTGTACAAATATTGAAGTGTCACCGTGATATGATGTTTAATGGCGACAAAGAAAAACCTATTTCCATTATCATTACCACACTCGCTGCTTATGCCTACCGCAAACAAGCGAATGTTTATGACGCTTTGGTAGACATTATCGATAGAATGCATTTGTTTATAGAAGAAAGAAGAGACCCTTTTACTGGTGAACAATACAGATTTATTGGTAATCCGGTTAATTCTGAAGAAAATTTTGCAGATAAATGGCGTGAAACCCCAAGGAAAGAAGAGAAATTTAATTCTTGGTTAAAAAAAATAAAAGAAGATATCAATTTAATTTCCAACCAAAGAGGCAGACAAATCATGGATTCAATGTCCAAGTCCTTTGGAGAATCTCGCATAATTAAAACATTTAGCAACATAGGTGATAGAACTAAACTATTGACAGAACAAGGAAATACCCGATTTGATACTAAATTGGGTATTATGGCTGGAGCCACGAACTCTATTAAACCTCATAACTTTTATGGTACCGAAGACTAAGCCAATTCCAATATCAATTCAAGCCTTTAATATTAAAAAGTTGTTTCCTGAAACGAAGGTAGAAACCTCTCATGACCAATATTTAAGTTGGACTCATACCATTACCCCTTCTCCACTAGGTGATTATTATAAAATAAAAATAGTATATCACATGAATCTGTCTCCCAAAATTTTTGTCATAAATCCTAAACCATTAACATTAGCAAAAGGAAAAGACAGATTGCCACATTGCTACGACCAGAAACTCCAAAGGCTTTGTTTATATTATCCCGATGGCTACGAATGGAATAAATCGATGCTCCTTTCGACTACAATTATACCATGGGCTTATGAATGGTTGTATCATTACGAAATTTGGCTAGGAACTGGTGAATGGCACGGTGGAGGTATCCATATTCGTAACATCGATGAAAAACATGCTAAAGAATTAAAGGAATTAAATGATGAGGCAAACAGCACGAACAAAAAATAAATCTGCAGTTGATAAATCTTCCTCTTATAACCTGACCATTCCTAAGGGTTGGGTGCTGAAAGAATTAAGGGATGAGATAGACGAATTAGAAGCTGGAGTTAGCGTAAATTCTACAGATGATGACACCTTTAACGGGGATTTATGTATCCTTAAAACGTCTTCTATTTCAAATGGATTTTTCCTTCCCCAGGAGTGTAAAAAAATAAAGACTGAAGACGTAGAAAAAGCAAAGCTTAATCCGAAAAAGAACTCAATTATAATTAGTAGAATGAATACTCCAAGTTTAGTTGGAGAATGCGGTTATGTATCTGAAACGTATCAAAATCTTTTTTTACCAGATAGATTGTGGCAAACAAGGTTTAATAAAAATTCACAAATCAATGTTAAATGGTTGAATTATCTTTTAAATACACCCGAGTACAAGTTGAAAATTAAAAGTGTTGCGACAGGAACTAGTAATAGCATGAAGAATATTTCTAAAGAAGCTTTTCTCAGTATAAAATTTCTTCTTCCCCCTATTCCCGAACAAAAAAGTATAGCTCAAATACTTTCTACCTGGGACAATGCTATTGAAACCACCCAAAAACTAATTGCCAAAAAAGAACTTCGCAAGAAATGGCTAATGCAAATGCTACTGACCGGTAAGAAGAGATTGAAGGATTTTAATATTGAGTGGAGCAAAATAGGTGCAGGAGAAGTTTTCAAAAGTGTTGCGACAAAAGGACTTTCAAATGAAGAACTTCTTTCTGCTACGCAAGATAGAGGAATGATACCAAGAACTATGCTTGAAGGTAGAGTTACAATGCCGACATCAGGCACTGAAGGGTTTAAACTTGTTGAAAAAGGAGATTTTGTAATAAGTCTTCGTTCTTTTCAAGGTGGCTTGGAATATTCATATTATAGAGGCATAGTAAGCCCTGCTTACACTGTACTAAAGCCTAAAAAGCTAATCTACGAGGAGTTTTACAAACATTATTTTAAATCTAACGATTTTATAGGCCGTTTGGCTGTGGCAGTCATCGGAATAAGAGACGGAAAGCAAATCAGTTATGATGACTTCTGTACTGTGAAAATTCCCTATCCGAATATTGCAGAACAAAAGGCAATAGCTAAAGCATTGCAAGCAGCAGATAAAGAAATAGAACTACTAATTGTAAAGTGTGAAAATTTGAAAAATCAAAAGAAAGGTTTAATGCAAAAATTATTAACGGGTAAAATTCGCTTAAAAAAATAATTTCTTAAAAAATCAACTTTTTGATTTTTTCGAACTATTTATATAAAAACAGAATAATATGGCGAAAGAAAAAGACTTAATCATACCGGAAATTGAAAAATTTAAAAATGAATATGGTGGCAATTATAGTGATTATTACATTGGTATTACCAAACATATTGGCCAGAGATTAGTTGAAGAAACTCTTTTTGAACACCAACAAAAAGGAGAGTATACCGAAGGAAATCCAACATATAAAACTGAATGTAACAATAGAGATGAAGCTGTGGAAATTGAAAGATATTTCCAAGGAAAAGGAATGTTGATGTTTAACCCACGTTCTTTTGGCATTGAAGATTCCAGATTTATATATTGTTTCAAAATGACAAAAGAAAATAAAGAAAATATATTACTTGAAAATTCAGTTGAAGGTAAGAAAATGAGAAAGAAATTGAAAGATTATAAAGATTTTATAAATGGAAAATAAACCTTTCAAAATACTATCAATTGATGGTGGCGGTATTCGTGGCGTATTTCCGGCAATGTTCTTAACCGATTTAGAAGCAAAGCTAAAAGCCGATGGAAAAGAAAACTGGCAGATATACCAAAACTTCGATTTAATCTGCGGTACATCTACTGGGGGCATAATCGCAATTGCTTTAGCATTGGGTATCCCTGCAAAAGAAATATTTGAACTATATCTGGAAAAAGCTAAAGATATTTTTGGCAACAAACGGAACTCTATATCACAACTTTTTTACTCGTCTCACAAAAGAGATGTTCTTGAATCCTTAATCAAAGAAATATTCCAAGATGTTAATAATGGTAAAGACCCTATTCTTAAAGATTGTAAAACAAATATTTGTATTCCTGTTTTTGATTTATTGGAAGGTAAACCTTCAGTTTTAAAAAAAGACCATCATCCTCGTTTTACAAGAGATTTCCATATTCCAGCCTACAAAGCTGCATTAGCTACTGCTGCAGCGCCTGTTTATTTCGACCCATATTCTTCAGAGTATATAGATTTATATGGCAATACAAAACAGTTTAAAAATAAAGTAGATGGTGGTGTTTTTGCTAATAATCCGACATTGCTTGGAATTATAGAAGCACAAGTTGCGTTATATCAAAAAACTGAAAATTTGAGGGTGCTTTCATTAGGTACGGGGTACCAAAAATTTTCAGATGGTGCACATCGCAACAAATGGGGTATTACTTATTGGATTAATGCAAAAAGAAAAAGAATAATTGAATTATTCATGCAGGCCCAGTCCCAACAAGTAGAACACCTTGTTCAGTTATTGCAAAACGGCATTGATAAAGAAAAAAAAGAGAATCCCAATTTTATATATCATAGAATTAATGTGGAATTGGACGACTCGCTAAACTTTGAAATGGATGAAACCGATTCTGAAAAATTAAAGGCATTGGCACAAAAAGCTAGTTATCAATTTCATGAAAATGCCACAAGAATTATTGAAACATATTGTTTGTAATATTTATGGAAACGCCAAGTTTCAAAGAAGACCATATTAGCCAAATTCCTGCATTACAATTATTGCAGAAACTTGGCTATACATACCTTTCACCCGAAGAGGCATTACAATTGCGTAGCAACAAAACCACAAATGTTATTTT
>DATBXH010000301.1:0-7177 GCA_036514375.1 Bacteroidales bacterium
TTTTATCCGATACCTGCCTCTTTTTTTGAAGTGTTGGCAATTGAAAGGGTTATGATAACGCCATATTGTTATAGATTGTTCGATGAATGAATTCAATTGAAAACTAAAACTCCATATTGTAATATGCATACTTAAGAAGAACTTTCATGGGAATATGCTTTAGAATGGTTTCATTGGTGGCAGCCAATACTATTCTGGGAGCACAGTTATTCCTGTAAGCTTCAATCCATCGGGTTGCACATAAACACCATTTGTCACCGGGTTTTAATCCTTCAAAAGAATATTCCGGAAGGGGTGTACTTAAATCATTTCCCATTTTTTTTGAAAACTTTAGAAATTCTTCAGTAGCCACAATACAAACCGTATGTTCTCCTACATCTCTTGAATCGGTGTTACAACATCCATCCCTGAAGAATCCTGTTTTTGGCTTATTGCTGCAAGTAATCAATGGTTCTCCAAATACATTTTTGTCCAGCATAGTTCTCCAATTATTTGTGAACTTATTCAACAAACGAAATCGAAAAATGTCAATATGGCAATCAGTTGAATGTTGACATTGAATGAGTCTGATATCTTAATTATTTTTGGTATTTAATATTAACCCTGTCGATTTATGAAACAGCCGAATATACCTGCTCTTCGTCTTTTTAATCAGCAAATTGCCATGCCAAGGTTTGAAAAACCTGACGAGATTCTGGCGTGGCTTGGGGCTATTCAGGGACAGGATTACCAAGGAGCAAAGTGGTCAGTCGGATTACGGTTGACAAAGGCTACGGATGTTGATATTGAAAATGCTTTTACGGGCCGAAAGATATTGCGGACATGGTTAATGCGTGGTACATTACATATGGTGGCTGCTAATGATATTAACTGGATACGGACTCTCGTTGCTCCTAAAATTATTACAGGTAATACCCGGCGTTACCGGGAACTGGAACTTGATGCCGAAACTTTGGTGAAGAGTAACGACTTATTGGTAAAAGCCTTGCAATCGAAAAAGCAGTTGAACCGTAAGGAATTACTTGCTTTTCTCGAAAAGAACGGAATGTCGACAAAGGGTCAGCGGGCAGCTTACATGCTTCAGCGTGCTTCATACGACGGTCTGATTTGCCAGCTTAATACGGTTAAGAACCAGCCGGTTTACGTATTGATGGACGAATTACCGGAAGGTAAAAAGATAACCGATCGAAACGAAGCCGTGGTGGAACTTACCAAACGTTACTTTACGAGCCGCGGACCGGCAACTATTCAGGATTTTGTCTGGTGGTCGGGTCTTACGGTGGCGGATACAAAGTTTGGATTGGAGGCTAACAGATCATTTCTGGTTGAGGAGAAGATCGGTGAGCAGACTTATTGGCTTTCGGCAGCAAAGAATTCTAAAACAGGGAATGGCAATGGTGTGTTTTTGCTTCCTGGTTTTGATGAGTTTCTGTTAGGTTACAAGGATCGCATAGCTTCACTGCAACCTCAGTTCAGTACCAAATGGTGTCCGGGCAATAATGGGATGTTTTATCCCTTTGTCGTTGCAGATGGTCTGGTGACAGGTATTTGGAAACGAGAGATTACAAAGAATTCCATGGTTGTCAGGATCGAACCTTTTTATAAATCCGTTCAACTGCAAAATGGAATGCTTGCCGCTTTGGCAAAGAATTACAGTGACTTTATGGGATTGTCTCTAGCATCAGTTGACGGTCCGGAAACGTAATATGGGTGTAATAATCAGGGCCATCAATCCTGCGGAGATGGCGTTTACTATTAACTGATCGAACGACCGGTAGTTGAGGCCTGCTATGAGTCTCAGCGATAATATCAAAACACTGATTAAAACAGCATTTATCCAATATGATTTTGAAGGATGCTGCGAAACATCTTCGTTCTTTGGCATCTTCCATATGGCATACCACAGAATGGCACCGCCAACTAACGTACTTAGGTGCTGGGCAAAGCTGTAATTGGGAATAAAATTTCCAAAGAACATGGTATGTTCCCGCAGGAATGATATATGCTTTACAAAATAACCTTCTCCATGGGTAAAATCGTCCCAGAAAATATGCGATGCCGTACCAATTATGATGGAGACAACAACGATAGCCCAATTCTTTCTGAAGTGTTCCGTCCAGTTAAAGCCTTTCACGTGAGCAAATCGCGCAAACAAGCCTTTGGGTAAATTTTCTATCAGGGCATCGCGCACTACGGCATGGAATAACCAGGCCAATATGATTCCCAGCGGAAGATCGAACCACAATACGCCTAGCCATGTATGGCTATACACGCTATAATCTCTCATCCGGATGAAATATTCGAAATCGGGTACAAAACTACCCACTACGAGGCCTGTGAGCGAGTATGTCTTTTTGGGAAGATAGGTTGCCGGCAAGACCAGTGCAGCGTGCGATAATGTAAATGGCATGGAACTCTTAGATATTAATTTTTGAATGTCAGAAGGCGTCTTTGCGTTTCAAATTTACGCACATTGGAATAAGTTCTGCAAAAAAACCGGAAGTTTTTATCTCCCGGTTTGTGGTGTAACTCCAGTGTACCATATTATATAAACAGCTACAGATAACTAATGTTTTGGGTTAATGGAAATAAACCACTTGAACCAGGAGGGCTATCTTATCGTTTCGCAATTATTGGTTTCTATTGCAGATCCGGGTTAAAGGATGTAAGAAAATCAGAGTTTTATAATCCGTTGTGTTTTCACCAATCCTTTTCCGTTTTGTACGGTTACCAAATAGAAACCTGACGCCAGATTTGATACTGGGAAAGAAAGATGTTGCGGCCCTACCGGCATATTTGTGAATGGCAATAGTGTTATTAATTTCCGGCCTCCTACCGAAAAGATCGAAATGCTGATCTTATCGGGTAGTTGTACGTCCAGGTCCAGGTTTAAATTATCGCTTACGGGGTTGGGCGATATAGTAAAGCTCACATCGAACAACGTGGCTTTGCATTCTTCAAAGTATTTGCACGATGAGGTAAGTTTCATCTTTTCTTCGAGCGGCACATTCGGATCGCGCCTGATCATGATGGTGCGGTAATCCTGTTTCAATTCGTTACCAATACGTGGCGGCAACGAATCAAAGAAGGCTTCGGTGGGAGCGTACCAGAAAATCTGATCCTCATCCAGCCAGGGGCAATAATCTTTAAATTGTTCCTGTTTTACTCGTACGGGAATTAATTCTTTCATCTTAAGTGCACTGTCATTTGCTCCCTGGGATAATTTAGAAAGTACTTTTGATTTAAAACCCGATTGATATGGAGCATATAAGTTTAACTTAACTAGCAATACCTTTCTTCCTGACATAGACATATTGTATGGACTTTTGCACCAAAGAGTATGACCATTCTCATCACGATATTCAAACCCTGTGCGTAATATACTATATTTACCGGTATCATTTTTAAATCTGATCCCAATCTTTTCCAATTCTTCTCTTGAAAGATCAATGTAATTAAGGTTCTCCATGTAATCATTAAATTCGTAATGGCGAGGATAATCTACCAGGTTGGCATCAGGATATCGTTTTTTCAACAGTTTTTTAGCTTCATAAAAGTTTCGAACCTTTTTCTGGTAGCGCTGGGGCAGGGCATTGTAGAAGTTGTCATTGGTAACAAACCAAAGGATTTTGGTACTTTCCACAGGATCATTGCTAACGTAATGAATTACGATGGGAACAAGAGTATCGTCAACACTTTTTAAAGGCATATTCAAAAAGTCATAAATACTTTTCCTTTCCGTATTTTCGTTAAGAGAATCAATTATCGAAAATACTTTCTTCACTTGAGGATCTTCACTTTTCCTTGTATAGCAGGATTGAATCTCACTAAGTTTTGGATAGGCTTGCTTTAGCTCGTTGTAAAAGCAAACTTCTATGTTGTTAAAACTATTTATAATTTGATCATTCGTAGAGTAATACATATAGAAGGAATGGAACGAAACCATATCTTCATTCTTCGCTTTTTTTGATTTTCTTCGTTTGCTGTTCTTCACCCACATGCCATCCTTGTATTGCAAAGCATAATAAGGCCGGTTATATCCCGAGATGAGACCATTAGGAGAAATATTTAGATAATATACCGCCGAATCGGTCAATATCACTCCCAGCTTTTCTAATTCTTCTTTGCTGAGTTCCAATACGTACTCATCTCCTGATACAGGGTGGTTATCCCATACAGGTAAAAAAACCTGAACACTGGTTTCATTGTTCTTATTGAGAAGTACGGAATCGGATTTCGGACGGGATAGCTCCATCACTATTCGCTTTTCTGTCTGGTAATCTTCTAACCCCGTTGTTTTATCTTTCGTCTTTATGTCTTTGGCAGGAACGTTATGTAGAGAAATGTCCTGCTGCTTGTTTTTGGCCCCGGAAAGGATGTCTGTCTTCTGTGTCTTTCCGAAATTCGTCCATATAACCGTACTAATCAGTAAAGAAAAAATAATGGTGCTCATTACAATTAAATTTAAGTGAGTTTTAATGAAATGTTTGATCGGGTTCCCCGGAATGGCCTGTTCCGGAGAATGGTATAATAAAGAGTGCACCTTTTCGTCGTTTATGATGGGTGGTTGTTGTATTACCTTTTCAAACAACCGCTCGATATCTCTGTCGTTGATTTCTCGTCTCATATCTGTCCGGTTTTAGAAAAGTTTGTGGGGATCGATGCTGCCAAAGAGGTTTCACTATCCGACAGCATTTGTTTAAGTTTGACCCGGGCACGAGCCAGTCTGTTTTTCACAGCAGCTTCAGTAAGTCCGATTTGCTTCTGTATATCCTGAAGCGAAAAACCCATGATGTGAAACATTAACAGTACTTCACGTTGTTCGTCATTAAGCTTGCCAATGGCTTTGTAAAGCAGTTCAACATCGGGTTGTAATTCAATGGCATCGGGTGTAATTTCAATATTCTTATAAGTAATATCGTGTGGTTTCCCGAAAAATTTCCACCTGCGTTTTTGTTTCAGGTATTTGTGGCGTGCAATACTGCAGAGATAATAAATGAAAGAATCCGTATGGCGAATTTCTTCGAAGCTTTCGAAGGCAGTGAGCAATGTGTCCTGCAACAAATCGCAGGCCGCATCTTCATCTCCCGTCAACACCCTGCAATAAGCGGACAATTGCTTTTGCAAAGGCTTATATAATTGCATGAAGGCAGAAATCTTTTGTTCTTTCTCGTTCAAGGCTTGGTTCGTTTATAATAAAAGTACCATAATTGAGGAAAAAGTATCGCCAGAAAGGAAATAAGTTTCAAACCGGCTTCACAGATTATTATTTATCATCGATAGAAGTTATTCTTACAAGATTGTCGGTTTTTTCATCCGTTTTTCGGAGCATATCTATCTCTTTGGGATGGTTGTTGTTTATTTTTCCGATCGTAATTTATGTTTTTCTTATCGTAAACAGAACGGGGATGATCATATCTAAGATATTTACGAGGATAAAAATGATAATTATGATCGTATAAAATATTTTTCCGATCATACTGAAGTTTTTGCTTATCATAAAAAAGGTTTTTCCGATCGTAATGAAAAGTTTTCTGAGGGTATTTATAAAAATGATACAGGAAAAGTTTCATTTCCAATCATAAAATTTCTTTTTCCGATCATATTTAATGGTAAATTAACGTGAATTTTATTCCATCCAACCCATATTAGTTTATATCGCATGAGTTGTGAAATATTTACGTAAACCTTCATTCGTTTGACATTTATTCCCGGCTGATTTCCATATCAGGTATCTCTTGCCAATGCTCCGGTATCCAATTGATAATTTGGAGCAGTTCATTTACATCCAGCGAGGTTACCAATTTTAAACGGGTTTCTTTAAAGTGAGAGAGGTTCTTGAAATAGTTGGTCAAATGCCTGCGCATTTCAAGTATACCTCTGGGAATACCTTTTACTTCAATGGATTTCAGAAGATGCGTTTTGGCTAATTCCGCCTTTTCCTGAAGTGTAAGTGGCGTCATCAGCTGACCTGTGGACAGATAGTGTTTGATTTCCTTAAAGATCCAAGGGCGACCGTAGGTGGCACGGGCAATCATAACTCCATCTACGCCATAATGGTCAAACAGGTACCTGGTTTGCACCGGATCAGTTACATCGCCATTACCAATCACCGGGATTTTCATCCTTGAATTGTTTTTAACCTCACCAATCAGGGTCCAGTCAGCCATTCCTTTGTAGAGTTGCGATCTGGTTCGGCCATGAATGGTAATAGCCTGGATACCGACGTCCTGAAGGCGCTCGGCGATATCCACAATGTTTTTCGAATGCTCATCGTAACCTAATCTGGTCTTTACAGTTACGGGAAGCTTTACAGCTTTCACAATGGCTTCGGTTATTTTCACCATCAGCGGAACATTATTCATCATGCCGGAACCTGCTCCGCGTGCAGCTATTTTCCTAACCGGGCAGCCAAAATTTATATCAATCAAATCGGGATTTGCGGCTTCTGCAATTCCGGCTGCTTCCACCATGGGTTCCAACAAGTGTCCATATAGTTGAATGCCCACCGGACGTTCATTCTCATAAATATCCAGTTTTTTCAGGCTGGTTTTGGCATCGCGGATCAGTCCGTCGCTCGAAATGAATTCGGTATATACCATATCAGCTCCAAATTGCTTGCAAATAAACCGAAACGACGGATCCGTAACATCCTCCATCGGTGCCAAAAATAATGGCCTTTCCCCCAAATCAATTTCTCCAATCTTCATTTCTTAAAAGCCTAATCTTTTAATCAGCTAATCACTTTTTATTAATTTTGGGCAAAATTACTTATTTTTTCAGCTTATGAGGCCTTCTCTGTTTAGCGACGAAAATCCAGTGGCGCAATTGGTATTAACGATTATAACGTGCCTAAGCTGCTTGTTTTTATCGGTTTCCTTAGGTAGTTTACTGTCGTATCTTTTTTATCATGTACCTCCGGCTGATCTTCAATCGGAACTTGAAAATGCGCAAAATGTTCCTTTACAGAAGTTTTTCCAGTTGGTTCAGGGTGTTGGGTTTTTTATGATCCCTCCGCTTATTCTGGGGAAGGTATTCTCAGGCAGCAGTACAGGATATCTCAAATTAAACAATGTACCTTCAGTTGGCAGATTCTCCCTGGTGTTCCTGATTGTTCTCTTTGCCATACCTGTAGTCAACCTGATCGCAGGCTTAAATTCGATGATCAGGCTGCCTC
>DATBXH010000302.1:0-5445 GCA_036514375.1 Bacteroidales bacterium
ATTTCCCAGTTCAATTCTGGACAGCTCTATTTTTTTTGCTTCAATAAAGCCCGGAACGAACTGTCGGGACGCTTCAACAAATACATTTAAGCAAGAGTCAATTCTATGGCTACTTCTGTTAGCTCTTGCTTCGGCCGCCAGCTTGTCTATTTTATCGGGCAGATCAACAAGGTAAATGGGTTTCTCTTCGCTTATGGCCAGCGATGTAAGGTTTGAAATCTCATTTACGTAATTTGAAATTCTGTTTACGTTATTCTGATTTAACTTCCTGTAAAGGAATAACGCACCCTCTAACTTCTTATATTGTGCTGTGTTTTCAGCAACTTTTGATTCGTAGGAGTTTAGAATCTTTTCGAATTTTTCAGCATCCGACCGAATGGTTATAAAGTCATTTTTACTTGAACTTAATCGCTCCGATTTGGAAGTCAATTCTATGAGTTTTGATAAAGGCGATTTAAATTTGGTTAACCGCCCTTTTGCTTTTTTCAAATAATAATCATCACCCGTAAAATCATAGGCTTGGAGGAACATTGTAATTTCTTTCCAATTCTGATCTATTTGAAATGCGTCACTGATGGTTGGAATATATTCTTTGGTTAACGTGCCGGTCTCTTTTTGAATACCATTCATGTTTATCAATGCAACGCTTGCGATAAGTGCTGCAATAACTATAAGGATTAAAAAACCGATGCCTATTTTGTACCCTATTTTAAGATCTTGCCACCTCATATTAAATATGGTTTAGTAATTGTAAATAGCCCAATTGTTTTAGAAGCTATCATACTTCTGTTATTATTACGAAAAAATAATTAAACAGTTTTGTTATTATTTATGATTATTGTCATACCCGTTAATTAACCTAAATTAAATAAAATATTCCGTTCGACAAATCCGTACCCCGAATATTTAAGCCGCGATTCGTATGGCTTTGGTCTTGTATATATGAAATTTGAATAATTGCTTTAGTAAATTTACGTTGTAGTGACCACTCAAATTTATAAATTACGCCACAAATAAATTTATTTTTGACTATAATTCCAAATTCATCCTGCTAAATTCGTGCCAAACTCATTTTATAATGAGGATTATTTCAAATAATAATTAATTTTAAAAATTATTTTCGTGCAATCAACGTGTCAAATAATATCTAATTTATGGGTAAACACAGAATTTTGGGTGTGTTTTTTATTGGAGTGATTTTACTTTCGCTTGTATCCTGTGGTAGTCAGAATAAAGTAAAAGTCGGCTTTCTTTTCCCTAATATGGTAAGTGACCGGTATATAAAAGAGAAGGACTATTTTACTAAAAAGATTAATGAATTAGGCGGTGAAGCATTAATAGCTTCAGGTGACTATGATGATCAAAAACAAATTCAGCAAGCAAAAGATCTGATTAATCAAGGAGTGAAAGTCCTTGTGGTGAATTCGATAAACTTAAACACAGCAGCAGCAATTGTTCGATACGCTCATGATAATGGGGTTAAAGTAATTGCTTACGACAGACTGATTCGGAATTGTGATTTGGATTATTTCCTGACGTTCGATAATGAAAAGGTTGGTAAACTGATGTCAGATTATGTCACTAAGCTTAAGCCCGAAGGTAATTATATACTTCTGGGCGGAGATAAAGGTGATCAGAATGCGGTGTGGGTTAAGGCAGGACAACGAAGTGCACTGACTCCTTTTATCAATTCGGGAAAGATTAAGATAGTTTATGATTTATATGTTGAAGATTGGTCGGGCGACAATGCCCGTGCCGAGATAAAGAAATACCTTAACCTCACAGATCAGGTGCCGGATGCTATTTTATCTGCGTATGATGGTATGTCAACCGGAGTAATTGATTTATTGAAAGAATATAACCTTGAAGGGAAGGTATTAATAACCGGGCAGGATGCGGAACTGGCTGCCTGCCGGAATATTGTTAAGGGTTACCA
This sequence comes from Bacteroidales bacterium, assembly GCA_036514375.1. Classification (GTDB taxonomy): domain Bacteria; phylum Bacteroidota; class Bacteroidia; order Bacteroidales; family JAAUTT01; genus JAAUTT01. Next base: position 1,937 of record DATBXH010000302.1, read on the forward strand.
GGTGATGACGGTGTATAAATCGGTGAAAAAACTTGCTGAGAAAGCTGCTGAAATATCTGTTAAACTGATTAAAAAGCAGGATGTAAAAGAGGCAAATCGTAAGATTAATAACGGGCAGATCGATGTTACTACTGTTTTTTTGGATCCGGTGGTGGTTGATAAGGATAACTTAAGATCGACTGTGATAGCAGAAGGGTTCCAATCGGAAAAGGACATTTATAATGAATAATATTTGTCCTGACATCAAAGAAAATGCACGTGACATGCAAGAAAATGAATGTGACATGAATGAACGGATGTATGACACTCGTGAATTGACATATGACACGAATGAACAAACGCATGACACGAATGAATTAACATGTGACATCAATGAACGGACATATGACATGAGTGAATTAACATGTGACATGAATGAACAGACATGTGACACTCGTGAATTGATAGGTGACATTCAAAAAATGGGATACTGATGAATAACTTGAATTTACGGTTTCTCAACCGGGAAACGTAATTGACTTGTAATTTTTTTCTTTAATCAGCGGTTCACCTTTATATTTGAGCAGAAGTTGAGCTACGGCTAAAACATCTTTTTCGCAGTAGGTGACAATTCGTGTCAAATTCTTCTCTTTCCAATATACATCTGCAACCATACTGCCATCTATATCATCTTTGGGTGTGGGGATCCCGAATATTTTTGTAAGAAGTTCCAGTGAGGTAAAGCTTTTGTAATCGCCAAATTTCCAAAGCTCCAATGTGTCTATAAAATTTACTTCCCATGGTTTTTTCCCGGCGATATCGAGCAGCTTGGGTAGTTGTAATCCATTTACGAGTATTCGCCTGGCTATGTAAGGAAAATCGAATTCTTTCCCGTTATGAGCACAAAGCTGGATATTTTTTTTCGAGGAAAATGTTGTCAGCATATCGTTGAAATCCTGCAAAAGTTTGGATTCGTTATCGTCGAAAAACGATTTTACTCTGAAATATTGCTCCCCATTATTAATATGAAGATAGCCTGTTGATATACATATTATTTTTCCAAATTCGGCATATATACCTGCACGCGCATAAACATCGGCAGCACTTTCTTCCGATTTACGAAAGTGGGAGGACTTTTTATCCCACAAATGTTTAAATGCGTTGTCCAGGTTCTCAAAAACCGGGGATTGAGGTACCGTTTCAATATCCAAAAAAAGTATTTCGTCCGACTTAATATTCTCAAGCATATGATGGGGTTTATTTAGAAATAGGGTAATGATAGAGGTGCTCACCAATAATCTGAACTATAGTAGTAGCAAGGGAGTTGATATTAAGATTGTTGCCATCGATAACCACATCTGCAATTTGTTTGTAAGGTTCTACAAAGGACTCGTACATTGGCTGAACTGTTTTATAAAAACGTTCAATAACGGATTCCCGGGTTCGTCCTCGTTCTTCGATGTCTCGTTTTATAGTTCTTTCCAGCCGGATATGCTCGGATACATCAATATATATTTTTAGATCAGCTTCGTTCCTGAGTTTTTCGCTGGCTAATGTTAAAAGTCCTTCGATAATTAGTACTTCCGAAGGCTGCATTACGATACATTGGTTTTCTCTGGAGCAGGTAATATAGGAATAAACAGGTCTTTGCACGGGAATTGCCATTTTCAGCTGGTGCAGGTGTTCTATAAGCAAATCATAATCAATGGAGTCTGGATGATCAAAGTTGCAAACTTCCTTCTCTTTCTGAGTTAAGTAACTACGATCCTTGTAATATGAGTCTAAGGGCAGGATGGTTACCAGATCTTTCGGAAACATTTGAATAATTTGTCTGGAGAGTGTTGTCTTGCCCGATCCGCTTCCGCCACATAAACAGACTATAAACATAATAAGAGTTTAAAGCATCAGGCTAATTATTTAGCCTTTAAAAATCAATCCTCATCAAATAATGAAAGCAACTTTACATAAAAGTAATACTTTTGCAAAGTACTAAAAAAATTGAAATGAATCAGCTTTATCCTTTAAAATTCAAGGCAATACTAAAAGATAGAATCTGGGGTGGTGAAAAACTTAAGACAGTCTTTGGAAAACAGGGAAATTGTTCACTTTGCGGCGAAAGCTGGGAGATATCTGCCGTTCCGGGAGATATTTCGGTAGTTGAAAATGGTTTCTTAAAGAATAATAATTTAGCCGAACTCATCGAGATTTATATGGGTGATTTGGTTGGAGATAAGATATATGATCAGTTTGGTCTGAATTTTCCGTTGCTTATAAAATTTATCGACGCGAATGATGATCTTTCAATTCAGGTACATCCGGACGATGAATTGGCTATGAAACGGCACCAGTCTTTTGGCAAAACTGAGATGTGGTATGTTATGGAAACCGATCCCGGCGCCAGTTTAATTTCCGGATTTAACAAAGCGATATCCGGCGAAGAATATTTAAATCATTTAAAGGACAAAGCTTTAAAGAAAATCCTCAATCGGGTTCCTGTAAAATCAGGAGATACTTTTTTTATACCGGCAGGACGTGTTCATGCTATAGGGGCCGGTATTCTTCTTGCTGAGATTCAGCAAACATCAGATATTACCTATCGTATTTATGATTGGGACAGAGTGGATTCCAAGGGCAAGCCACGTGAACTGCATACCGAATTGGCGATAGATGCCATTGACTATAAGTTTCACGATAATGTAAAGGCTTCATATGTTGAAAAGTCGAATGAAGCAGTAAACATTGCTAATTGTAAATATTTTACAACGAATAAGATAAGGTTTAACAAGGCAGTAGAGAGAGATTATATCAATCTTGATTCCTTTGTGATTTATATTTGTTGCAACGGATCATTCGATTTGATTTATAGTGGAAACGAGAAACTGGAGGTAAAAAGAGGACAGACGATATTATTGCCTGCTATGTTTAAAGATGTTACACTTAAACCTAACGGTGAGGCCGAAATTCTGGAGGTTTATATTGAATAGAAAAAATATCGGGCCGGGTCTAAAAAAAGGAAGCAAATAAATTCAATGGCATTAGAGATTAAGGAGGCAAAATTTATATCGAGCAGTCCCGATTTAAAAGGCTGTCCGGCTCCAAAATTACCGGAGTTTGCGTTTATTGGCCGGTCGAATGTAGGTAAGTCCTCGCTGATAAATATGGTTACCGGCAAGAAGAATCTGGCCAAAACTTCTTCCACACCGGGTAAAACGAGATTGATTAATCATTTTCTGGTAAATGAATCCTGGTATATTGTCGATCTTCCCGGATACGGGTACGCAAAGGTTTCCAAAGATAAACGATCGGAATTCAGACAATCTATCTTAGAATATATAGGTAAGCGAAAAACCTTGTTTTGTCTGTATCTCCTTGTCGATTCGCGGATACCTCCTCAACCAATTGATTTAAGGTTTATTAATTGGCTTGGAAGCAATGAAGTTCCTTTTGTTATTGTATTTACCAAAATTGACAAGTTATCGCAGAGCGAATGGCATAAGAACGTCGATGAATTCAAAAATGTCCTTGGTGAA
>DATBXH010000303.1:0-11687 GCA_036514375.1 Bacteroidales bacterium
CAGATTTGGAATTGGAGGAAGGATTGATATCTTCTAGAAACCCCTACATTACTCATTAGATTTTACTTGTTTGAGTTCTCATCTTTGGTAAACTCAAGTGTATTAGTTTTCGGATTCTAAATTGGAATTGTTTCCATAGGAAAGATTTTACCGTCTGGAAGTGTATAAAAAGAGATTATAAAACATTTAGTGTTTACCAAAATATTTTATAATCTCTTTTTAAGATGTTGCTTTTAAGGCAATGTTGTGTTTATGCTTTTTATTTGTTTATCATTTCTTTTATGTCTTTTAATAATTCTATTGATGCATCAATTTCTTCTTTTCTGATAGCAACACTTTCTATATTAAATCCTATAGGGATGTTTTTTGACTTGCTATAATCAAATATATCAGTCGCTATAGACTTACAAACTTCGATAGAATTTGCAAGGATATCTTTTGAATGTATCAAATCGTTGTTTAACCATTTAGGGATATCAATTCCTAACCATTTCATAAACTCAAGTGTTTTTTGTGAACCACAAGGCGTTAATGTAAATATTATTGGAACCAAATCTGTATTATTCTCAACCGAGAAGTAATAATAGTCAGAAAGAAAATCCCTAGTGTTGTTTATATTATAGACACACTGAGATATAAAAAAACTACAACCATTATCTATTTTCTCGTAAAGTCGAATATGCTCATCCCCTTTTTTAGTGTGTCTCTCAGGTATTGTGACACCACCTAAAATCAGAGGCGAACCTGTGTTTTGTTTTATTTTGTAGGCTTCATTAAGAGAGAGATTTGATACTTGAGATTTTGACGGCGAACCAACAAAGACAGAGCAATCAAAATTTCTTGTGCCATTTTCTATCCAAGCCCTTAAATTATCGCTTGAATACTTACCTACACTCTTATAAATAATTTTTGGAATGTTCAACCTCTGTAAATAATTCTCACTATAGTAATCTGGCGCTAAAGTAGGTAAGTACGGGAAAGGTCTTGGCATATTTGTTCTTGACGATTCATCTTGTATGTCATACAAGACCAAACCATCAATTTCTACACCATTAAGTCTTTCAATCTGTTTATTAGCAATATTTTCTATTTTTTCTTTATCTGTATTTTCCTTGGGAGGCGTTAATCCATAAAAAAGAAGCCCTGATTCTTTATTTAAAATTCTTTTTTTCAACATATTCTCAATCTATTGTAAAGGTGTCTTTTAGCACGATGCACTTACTAATTGATAATATTACTACTGTGTTTATTACCTTACTTTTAAAACAAGTTCGTGCAGGCTATGTTAGGAACTAGCGTTTATTTTTCTATTTCCCATTTGGGAGTAACAGCAATTCTTTTACCATCTTCGGTTGTGTATTCTTCTAGTGAGTTCTCTTTTGCCTGTATGCAAATATACACCATACTTTCATCAGAGGTGTTGCATAAGCTTCTAACACCTTCAGGAGCTACTCTTATTACACTGCCTTCCTGAATCGGAAAACAATCTTCGTCTACCTGATAATAACCTGAGCCTTTAAGTATGATGTATGTTTCTTCATCTTTGTTGTGTATATGGAAATATCCTAATTCAGATTTTGGAGGTATGGTTGTAAATGATATTTCAGTTCCGGTTGATTTGGTTGGGCCTTTTAAAAACACTTTTCCTTTAATCTCAGTCTTTAGTTTTGGATGAATAAGTGAGTAAGCCTCTACATCTTTCAATCTACCTACATTTACAGCCGTGTAATTTTTGCTTTCTGAAATCAATTTTACTTTTTTCACATTCAAATTCTTTTTGTTTAACCAAGTATTATACCTAAAAATGTTAATTCAACGATGTGAGGTTTGCGAGCGCTTCGGGAACGTATTTGTGTAAATTGCCAACTATGGCGCAATTATCCAGTTTGTCGCAATCGGCACAGGTTTGGAAGTTGTTTGATTTAACACAATTGCGAATTTCGCAGTTATTGCAATGGTTAAATTTAGCACCTGCTTCGCGGCATCCAGTACAGTTAATCATTTCGGGGGTAAGACCTTGTGCGTTGTGTTGTACTTTCCATTTTTCGGCTGTTTGGGCACGTAACTGGTCGTCGTTGTTTATTGTGGCTATGCGTGCATCGCAGGTAGCGCAATTGAGACCACAGCAGGCAATAATTTTTCCCATGTTTTTGTGTTTTTAATGGTTAAAGTTAGTCAATATCTTTGTCATAGAATCGCTGATGTTTTGCAAGTTTGTTCATTGTGCGGGCTAGGCGTTCGACTTTTGTTTCTTCGGTTTTGGCTGAGTAGATTCACTAGATAAATGCTTTTTGCGCGGGTACATATGCCTGAATATGCATGGCCCTTGCATTTTATGAGCCACTATTGTGGTATGTGCTTTTTAATTAATCATTCTCAATATTCTTTCTTATTTTCTATTATTTCACGATATTGGTAAATATCTTCAATTGAAACCACACTCATTTTATGTATTTCTGCAAATCTGCAAATCTCAAGTAATTTTGACATTGTGCCATCATCATTTGTTAATTCGCATAAAACTGATGATTCTCCTAATCCTGCAATTCTAATCAAATCAACGCTTCCTTCAGTATGCCCTCGTCTATCAAAAACTCCATTTTCTCTTGCTAATAAAGGAAATACGTGCCCCGGATGTGATAAATCTTCTGGTTTGGCATTACGAGAAATTGCAGTTTTTATCGTTGTTAATCTGTCTTTTGCTGAAACCCCTGTTGTTATTCCGTTTTTAGCTTCAATAGATATAGTAAATGCTGTTTGGTTTTTGCTCGTATTTTCACTAACCATCTGGCTTAATCCAAGTTGGTTGCATTTATTCTCAGTTAAACACAAGCAAACGATTCCGCTACACTCTCGAATCATTAAAGCCATGTTTTTTTCTGTCATTCTCTCGGCAGGAAAAATAATATCACCCTCATTTTCACGATTTTCATCATCTACAAGTAGTACCCCAAAACCCTGTTGTAGTTTTTTTACAGCATTTTCAACTCTTTCTTTGCTGTCTTTTCCAAATGAATCTAACTCATTCATCTTTACTCCTTTTTTATTATTAATACTAAATCTTCGGAGCAAAGTGCATAAACAATAATTATACAACTGACAAAATCAATTGTAATTGTCATTATTCGTTTTTCTTCTCTCATCCAGACTTTAACTGTCGGTTTTGGAATTTCGCCAAATCAGTCCTTTTTCAAGGAGTCGCGGACTTTTACCGCCGGTAGGGAATTGCGCCCTACCCCGAAGAAAATCAGTACAAAATTATATATTATTTCCCTATTCCTGTCAATTTATAAGCACTTTCGTAGATTCTCGATAGCAAACTCAGCTTAAATGGTGTCTAAGATTTCTCTTTAGTAGGTACAAGCAATTCCCGAATATCGACATCCAGAATAGCAGCAATCTGTTTTAAGTCCTTTAAATGTGGTTGAGATTTATTATTACAAATGGATGCAATCGTATTAGGATTCTTATCCAATTTAACAGCAAGCTCTTTTTGACTTACTCCCTTTATAACCAATACTTCTTTTATCCTGTTTATTCTTTCCATATTGAACAAATGTAAATAAATACTTGTGTCACAAAGAAGACAGGAAAATGACTATATAGGCGTAACAAATATTAATATGCTTTTGATAGTTATAAATATTGTTTATTCGTGTAAATATTTTTTGTTTTAATACACTTATGAGCTATATTTGTATTCATATAAGTCATATTTATATTAGTTAAACCAATATAAATAGTTATAGTTTATTGCTAAGTTCTAATATTAAAAAAATGAGGCGATTTTTAACCCGAAAAAAAGTATTAGTTGTTGATGATAATGAGGCCTCGCGGTTATTGTTATCAGAGATACTATTAGAAATTGGTTTCACAACAATAGAAACCGCAAAAGGGAAAAGGGCTCTTGAGCTTTTTGAAACCCATGCCTGTGATATTGTTTTGGTTTTGACGGATATTAAATTGCCAGATATAAGTGGGTATGAACTAATAACACGGTTAAAAAAGTTTGATAATGAGGTGGCAATAATTGCTATATCAGCACTACCACCTCACGAAGCTGAAATAAAATGTAAAGAGGCAGGTGCGACTCATTTCTTGTCGAAGCCTTTCGGTATTGATGAGTTTGAAGCTTTAGTGAAGTTTTATAAGAAGCAATTAATACCGGTTTATGATGGAAACTAATAAACTGCCTATTGGTATTTGGACTTGGTACTCGGTAGAGGATCACTTGTTATTTTCGGATAGTTTTTACCAATCAACTGGCATAGCAAAAGACTGGCACTATAAATTTACGACCTTTCTGGAAATTATTCATGGTAACGACTTACTACAATTCTGTCATGATATTGAAGCCATGCTTCGTGGTGCAGAGCCCATGTGGATCACTTACCGTATAGTAAAACCAAATGGCTCAGATCAAAAGGTAGAATGCTTTGTGATATCTTTGTCTACAGAGTTTAAAGATGTTTTTGATATTACTGGGGTGTGTTATGAGGGGTGATGGAAAGAAGAACTGATATAGAGAGTATTTGCTTAGAAAGATAAAAAGGCTTTTCCCTTTTTTATCTTTAGTTTGTTGATTATAGGTCTACTTTGTGCTTATAACCAATTTGTTATGTGTTTTTTTAAGAAATTTAAAATAACAGGGTAAATAAGTTGAAGAAAGCAATGAATATTTTATTTTTGTCGTACCAAGAATTATGCCTCAAAATTTTTTAATACTAATTTTATTAGATGTCAGACCAAACAGAAATTGTACTCCAGAATGTTGCTACATTGGCAGAATGGCAATTTGGCTTGGTTTCTGAACGCAGTTTGATCGAAGACGCTAAATCCTTTACACCATTTAAAAAAGAAATATCGCGGGTAGCATTCAATAAAAAAGACCCCTATGCAGTGGATGCCATATACTTTTCTGGTGAAAATCCCTTTATACACTTTAAACAATTACATACGTTTGACACAAACTATGTAAAAAAACTTCATAGAAAAATATGGAATGAAGGTCGGACTCCCCTTTTAGGGATTATTACTCCTCAAGAGATCAGGCTATATGATTGTTTTGACATGCCTGTTGATGACAATCAATCATTAAGCAAAATTGAAAGAGGGAGCTATTCTACTACGCAGAATGATTTGAAAAGGTTAGGTGCCATTCTTCATCAATCAAGAATTGACTCAGGAATAATTTGGAATGAGGAATTAGGCAAAAGTATAAAGACCGCTAATAAAGTAGATAGAAAACTGGTTGACAATTTATCAGAAACAAGAAAGATTCTTTTTGAGGAATATGGTTTCCCGCTAAGTGTTATACATGATTTATTGGGAAGAAGCTTGTTTACATTATACTTAGAAGATAGAGGGATTTTAAATCATGATAATTACCCGGATGACGTCGAAGATTTTTTTACATTATTGGACAACCCTGAGAATACAATCAATTTATTTCATGATTTAAAGGTAAAATTCAATGGAGACCTTTTCCCCGTTACGGAGGAAGAAGAGTTGTTGGTTAAAAAGAATTCTCAATGCCTTACACTTATAAAAAACTGTTTTTCGGGGAAGCTTGATATTTTAACCGGGCAATTGAGACTTTGGAGAATATTTCAATTTCAGTATATTCCAATTGAACTTATAAGCTCTATTTATGAAGAGTTTATGAGCGAAGAGGATGAAAACCATAGAAAAATCAGAAAGGATGGAGCGTTTTATACACCCCAAATGTTGGTTGAGTTCTCTCTAAATGAAGTATTACCATGGCCTGATGAAAATAACAATAGATACGACTTAAAAATATTAGACCCGGCATGTGGTTCTGGTATTTTTTTAGTTGAAAGTTATAAAAGACTAATTGCCAGATGGAAATATAATCATCCGAATACTGATATTGATGAACTTGTACTGGGGAATTTATTATTAAATAATATTTTTGGTATTGAAAAAGACCCTGAAGCTATAAAAGTAACAGCTTTTAGTTTATATCTAACTTTTTTAAATTATTTAGAGCCTAAAAAAGTTTTATCTCAGGTTCGCTTCGAACCATTAATCCACTGGACGGATAAAAAAGAACTAAAAGAACATAAAGGCAAAAAGCCAGGGAATAATTTATTTCAAGATAGTACTTTTTCAAAAGGTTTAGAGCTACGTGAAAAAAGGTTTGATTTAATTGTAGGCAATCCGCCTTGGAAATTAGGAAAATTAGACTTAGATGTACAAGAATATCTCAATGAGAATAAGCTTCCGCAGCAAATTATGTGCGCATATTTGCATTATATGCCCAATTTCATTACAGATGGAACGATTTCATTGATAAGTGCAGTTAAAATATTATTTAATACAGGGAAAGTGTATGATAATTTTAGACAAACATTTTTCTCAACTTACTCCATTGATGCGATAATTAATTTGGCTGTTGTTAGAAGTATTATTTTCAAGAATGCAACATCTCCTGGAGCCATTTTTATATATAAAAAGAAGACGGATTTAGACAAAAACTACATAACATACTGCATTCCCAAAAGTGTGGAGGTAATAAAGCGCCGTCATTCGATAGTAATAGACGCATCCGAAGTGAAGTTTTTACCATTGCGTGAGATTTTGAAAAATGACACAAAAATTTTCAAAGTAGCAATGTGGGGAAATGTAAGAGATTTAAAATTAATTGAAAAAATTAAACTTGTAGAACCAATAAAAAGCTACATCACAGATAAGGAATGGGGTGTTGGATTAAAAATTAAAGATGAGAACGCAAAAAGAGGGAACCCTCATTTGAAGGAATACCCATTATTGCCAACCGAGAATATAAAAAGATATTACACACCCACTGAATCTTTAGACTTATTAGGTGAACGGCATGATTCATTTAGATTAAATAGTAAAGCAATATTTAATTCCCCTATCGTTCTAGTTAAGGAAGGAACCAGCGATTCGGAATTTTGTAGTTCATTTATAAAATCGAATTGTGTCTTCCTTAGTTCAGCCTTGGGTATATCAATAGAAGGCAAAGATGAGAATTTCCATAAAGCATTAGTAGCTTGCTTAAACTCATCAATTGCAACTTATTACTTTTTTATTACAAGCTCATCTTGGGGAATAGATAAGGGAGGAAGAGTACAGAATAATGACGCTCTTTCTTTTCCAGCATTACCTTACGTTATGAAAGAAGGTACAATTAACAAATTAGCAAAAGCTGTAGATGAAATAATTTTACTGAAAAGTAGTGGAAATTTAGATTTCAATCTTGAAAAGCAAATAAATTCAATTGAGAAACAAATTGATGATATTATTTATAAAGAGTTATACTTATCTGAAAATGACAAAGCTTTAATACATGATGTGTTAAGTTATAGTGTGGCTTTACGTAATAATTATAATAGTAGCCATGCGGAGAGCTTTGCAGATAATAGCATGATAGAATCATACGCAAAAACATTAATTACGACTTTGGGTACGATAATCGGAAACAAAGACAAAGGGTTCTGGGTTGAAGTGATTGAATCCAAAACTGCAATAGATTTAATTAGAGTAATTGCGTTGCACTTCAATAATGACTATGAGAATGGCTCATGTAACACTGTGAATTATCAAAATATATCCGGTTTGTTACACGAGATAAACCAAGATACATTTGTACAACATTCAGAAAGTATATATTATAGAAAGTTAATTAAATACTTTAAAAAAGACAGTAATTCGATTTATTTGATAAAGCCAAATCAAAAGAAATTTTGGACATTATCACAGGCTTTAAATGATGCAGACAACCTTATACTTGATTTAATACAAAATAATTAGTATGGGGGTTTTAAAGGGATATGAAAACATTGCAAATGCAATAGAATATAGGCAAAATATAGTAAATCCAGAATATTTTGAAGCGTTTCAAATCCAGTTATTTAATTTAATAAATGAGGCGTACTGTATAATCAAAACTGACGAGCCTATTGATGATTTGCCTGAAGAAACAACAATTAGTATAGCTTTGTTCGAAGCATTAAAACTGATAACTCTAAAAAAAAGTATTCCTTTAACAATCACTCCAGAGCGACACGAAATTTCGGATAAAATCAGCTTAGGTATCGAAAAGTCAATCTCATCAAAACGTTACGATATTTATTTTGAGAATTGGGAATCAAAACGGCGTATCGAATTTGGAGTAGAAGCCAAATTGCTCATCGAAAATAATATCAATAATAAAAGAGCATCTACTTTAATACATGAGTATATATCAGATGCTGGTATGGGAAAGTTTATAAATAGGATATATGAAAAACGAGGATGTATGATTGGTTATATAGTTGAAGGCTCAATTGCCAATATCGTCTTAAAAATAAACCAACAAGTTAGTAAAACATTAAGTAATGAACAATGCTTAGTTATGGAGAATAATCCTCAATATAATGCTTCTGAGATATATAAATCAAAACACAAAGGCAAATTAGAATATGACTTATTTCATTTAATGTTAGATTTTAATTGATTCCCACCTTTTTTACCACCCTTCCTTCTCAATTTTCCTGTAGATTGTAATGTCGGATATAACGTTCTACTGTTCGTTCGGTAACTCCAATATTTTGAGTTATTTCTGGTATTGTAACAAGATTGTTATTGGCAATTAACTCAAGAATTTTTTCCGACAAGTCAGTGGAAAATTATTAAACCATTAATTGTGGGTTGTTTGCTTGTTTTTCTTAGAAATATAACCATGTCCTAACTAGTCATACTTATCACTGTAAACAATATCATTTGGATTATTAAGTAGGGAGTTGCAAGTCTCTGCATCACAACCGTGAAACCCTATAACAAGATTTGGGCGGATGCTATACATGAGTTACTTTTTTACGGGTACAACAACTGCGGCCAAATGTGGATAGTTCTCGGTAAACTGCCCCTCGTTGTCTAGGATTCCAGCCATAATAAAAGTGTGCAATGCTTCTTCTTTAGAAACTCGCTTTTTCAGCCTGTTTTTAGCTAAATCCGTTAACCGTTTTATCTCTTTTTCGCTCATTATAATACCATTTTGATTTGGTATTGTCCTTTTGATTCTTTTGTAAAGATAGCTACAATAAATATGAATTAACAACTGACGTAAGCCTCTTTTTTTAATGGTTTATTTGTTACAGTTATGTATCTAATGTAATTCAAAAAGTTAGCTCAGTTTGTCAAATTGCACTAATTGGTTTTTAATACAATTACCTACTATTGATGCAAATTGGGTTACATCAATTGGTTTGGCTAAAAACTCATTAAATCCAGCTTCCAAACACTTTTCCTTCATATTATTCAATACGCTTGCTGTTTGGGCAATTATTGGAATAGCAGGTTTAATCCTCCGAATCTCATGGAGGATAGTAAATCCATTCACAATAGGTACTTTTATTTCAGTAATAATTAAATCAAAAAGAGGATATTGCTTGAAAAACTTTATTGCAGTCAAACCATCTCTGCAATGGGTAATTTCAATATTTGGATCATCAAGGATTGCAGATACCAAGACATAACTTGCTATGTCGTTGTCGATATATAAGATTTGCTTTTTCATAATTATTGGTTTAATTGAATTGTTATTAGATTCTCAGAAAGACATCCGTGCATTTCTTCTGTTTTCCTGGTGTTTTTCATCAAAAAAGCATAGATTTCATCCGTAAATCATCCGTAATTACCACTTATTTCAACTGTATTGAGAGTGTTTTTCCTCCGCTCTGTAGTTTCCTGCAACGTATTTTTATAAACCTTTATAAGGTTTTTTACCATAAAGGAGGATCGGAACTGCCTTCTTAGTTTTGAATGAGCTTTTCTTATAAGAAAACCGGCTAATGTCTTTCTTTTTAAAAGTTTAATTATTCCTTCCGCCAATTCTTCCGGAACAATACTTCTTTCACCATTCTTATCAATCGTTACATTAACCTTGATTCCGGTAATTCCATCATCAACGATCTCGTTTGGTCCTTCTATGTTAGTTGTAATGATAGGGATATACCGGTTCATCATTTCCAGTAATACATACCCGAATGGTTCATATATGGATGGAACCACTCCAATATCTGCAATCCTATAAATTTGATTTAACCCTTCATTGTCCAATCTGCCAGTAAAGATGACTTTGCTCCAAATACCGTAGCATTCTTTCAGGCAACTATCGTAATTTCCATTTCCAACGATTACTAACCTAGTATTTTCGTAAGAAGAAAGAATGATTTTAAAGGCTTTGAGCAAATACAAAATGCCCTTTTGATCGCATAGCCTGCCAACAAACAGGATGATCTTTTCCTTACTAGAGAAGCCTAATTCTTGCTTAAATGAATCTTCCTTTCTTGGAATAACTCTTGAAGTTTCGACACCATTGTAAATTACAGATATTCTGCGATTGTTCAGTTTATAGGTTTCTATCACGTCTTTTTTCATCTGGAATGTACGCACAATCACATGATCGGCTAGCTCACAAAGCTCCTTTTCATAAATTACACCTGGCTTAATCAATTCACTAATGGAATTCTCGTAATTGCTCATCAAGGTTTCCCAATAGCTAGCAAATTTTTCTTTATTACCACTTAAGGCAAATTGCCATTCAAGGCTATGCAAATCAAAAATTATAGGATTGTCATATTGCTCTTTTAATACGGATGCAATAAAAAACCCATTCCAGGATACAAAGTGAAAAACTGTTGTATGATCAAACGTAAATAGAGCTTCAAGAGTGTTTATTATTAGCCTGGCATTTTCAAAGTGCTGGTATTCGAATCCACTGGCAGGGATGGAAGGAAAATAGACCAGACTGATATTTTTAGCCTCTGGAACAATTCTCATCTCCTTAATATCTTTTGAACCAAGAATAATCAGGATTAATCTTAATCTCTGTCTTTCATAACAGTTTTCTTTCAAACAGGCAAGGTATTTTCCAATGCCATACTGATAGCTAATCCCGTCATTAACAAAAATAAAAGAGGTAATCATGTTTTCTAATTTTAGTTGATTTGATAACTTATTTGCTAGAGTGATTTCGTTTATCCAGAGCAAGTTTGTCGAAGAATACCAGGTTGAACATTTCCTTCATCCTGCTTCTAACCCTGGTTCCATACAAAGACTCTATTTCGGAACTGGTCAGGTTTGTTGTAATATGGGTAATCATCTGCCGGCTGACAAAATGATCGTACCTGGAGAGTAGTATCTCCGTCATTACATTGCACTCATTTCCAAAATATTTCAGATTATTCTCAGTTCCAAGATCATCAAAGCAATACATCTTAGGCTTATCCTGGTTAAATGCTTGCTTGCTGTACTTCAGAAGTACCGAATAGCCTTCCTGAATGAACTCAAAACTTACATCACGGCACGATTTCATGATGTATCGGTTATCGCCTGGTTGAAAAAACCGCAGCAAAGTCATCAGTGTCGTTTTCCCACACCCGACGGGGCCGGTCAGCAAGATTCCCTTTTTTAACGAAATGCTGTTTCTCGAGCAAGCTTCCTCATCTTTCAGGATATAAGCCAAGAGTTTGGCAATAAGCTCATGATCTTCCGGGTAAATCCTGAAATGTTCTCCGAACAGTTCGACTCCCTTCCGTTCAATAATCCGTAGACAGGTGTCCAAATCATAAGGGTTCGCCATAATCTTTGTTATTGTTTAGGTTTACAGACTTTGACTTGGAATCAGATTCGTACCTGGTAGCATTTAACATCCAGTG
>DATBXH010000304.1:0-3385 GCA_036514375.1 Bacteroidales bacterium
TTATCTTGATGAGTTCTGTTATCGCATCAACCGTTCCCAGATGAAAGGGGATATTTTCAACAATCTTATCAGGAGAATGGTTGCGGCTGATAAAATGTATCAGACAGAATTAATATGTAGTTAAATGATGACCTCTAAAAATGATAAATTGAAGCTTATCGTTTCCAGTAAGTAAAAGAGGGGCTAAGTACGATTTTATATACTCGTAAAAAGGCAGATATTCTATCTTGACTGCAGCAATTAAAATAAAAACAAAGGCATAATAATAGATTATAATAAAGATTACTTTATTTCTGATGTATTGTTTAGGATTTTTAATGTCCAGCAAAATATCAGAAAGCATTTTCATAAAAAATATGCTGATGAACTCTTTATAATCTGAAAATTTAGATTGGGATACAATCCGCAACCTGGTGTAGTACTTATTCAATACCCTTAGTGACTGTCTAAGAATTCTTAAATTGATTCCGGAAATTTCGAGATTTGGACTTTCAAGTTTCTTATCTCCTTTCATAATATTATCAATGGAATCGGATAAAACTTTGAGTTTCTGCTTAACAAATTCACCATTCGACTCTTTTTGAAGTAAAAACGCATGCAACACCTGGAAGAGGAATCCAAAATCGAAAATATTGGCAAGATGTGTTGAATATGCTTTAAACTCATTGTAAATTAAATCTCTGAGATTATAAACATCGGTTAAAACTGAATCAAAAGAGGTATCGGTATGATTGTATTTCGAAACGATATCATTAATCAAGCCATTTTCAACCGATAAGGTTTTCGAAGAGCCTTTTATCAACTTATAGTTATATACAAAATCCTGAAAGCTATTTATTAAATTACTACGAATTCCATTTTCCACGTAACACAAAAGAACACCTCCCAGATAATTGCCTAAATTCCAAATAGAATATATCTCATCATATTTGGTATAGACCTCATTTTGGAGTGCTCGTTTTTTGGGTAAATAATTTATAACATTATCAAAATTCATTATGAATTTTCAAGTTTGTTCGAAAAAGGAAAGAGATATTTTTTTGTTAGACAAATGCCTGAATAAAGGGAAAATTAATAAATCATAAACTTCAAATGATCTGGAATAGGCAAATTCAATTCTGACAACGGAAGCATCATATGCCTGCTTATCAAGTTTTATACTGTAATACTTGAAATTGCCGGGACCTAATTTGACTGAATTCTCTATTGGGTTTTTATCCAGTTTAACCAAAACGTTTTTATCGTGGTCAATCAATATTGCTATTGAATCATTCGCACTGATCTGTATCATCACGGAAGTTGTCTGACCATTTTTAGGGTTATACATGGCAATTTTCCCTGAAACAAGATTTTTAAAAGTATCAATAGATGCAATCGGGTTATCGTTAAAAGTAAACTTGTAGGGGTAATTGATTTGCGAATATATCGACCTAAAAAAGCTTAAAAGCACTAGTAAAAGAATATATTTTTTTTTCATGATCTGTTGCGGTTACGTATCTATTCTCTTTGCCCTATTGGAAAAGAACTTGAATTCAGCTTCTTTCAAATTACTATAAATTAATATTAAAAAGTAAAATTAGACAAAACTATAGATGGTTTCAATACCCCAATTGGGGTATTTTTTGTCCTCATTTCAACACATGTTTTACTGGCAGCAGGGAAAGTTATACTGGAAAAAATCTATCTGAAAATAAAAAGGCCAAGTCGTCACGACTGAGCCTTTCTCTAACCAACAAATCCAAACTATAGCAAAGATATAAAAATTTTTTTATACCTAAGAAGTATGTTGTCAATATAATAGCAGATAAAACAGTCCTAAATAATTTGCATTTCAAAACCTGAAACCCATTATTTCTATCCATTAATTCAAAAGTACGTGCAGTCAATTACCATTTCCATACCCCAATTGGGGTATTTTCGTCAAATTTTTTCTCGTCAAATGCTATTTATTTCTTAAATTTCATTTGGGTTAAGATAAAGTCTGCAATTCTCTGTGTTTCATGAAAGACTGATTAAAAATGTTTAAGTAATCCAACACATAAGATTAAAAAGTAGCGCCTTCGATAATGCATGGCAATCAGATATTTTACATTAAAATATTGACCAGTACTAATCATTCAACGTTACTTAAAATTATGGAGACATTACAACAAATAAACTACGCTTACGACGCCCGGAAAATTTTCGGGCAGTTACCCACCGACCTGCACCTCGAGGGTCGCAAAGCTGAACTTATCGACTTAAAGGAAATTAAAAGTCTGTTCATGCTTTGCAATCAATTCTTTTATATTACCGAAATAAGCACTTTCAGCAATGTTTATGTTTCGGAGAATATCAAGAGAATATTGGGATATGAACCGGATGATTTTTTTGATATGAACTTTGTTTACAGCAATATTCATCCTGAAGACAGGGAATTTGTATACGAGTTTACCAAGAAAACTATCCGTATCGCTCGTAAATATGCGCACATTCTCAAGGTGAATCCTTATTCGGCCGTATTCTCTATCGATTACAGAATGCGTTGCCGTAACGGTAATTATATTCGCATTAACCGGCAGGCATGTTGCTACAAAACGGACGCGCTCGGAAATATGATTTATGCGATGTCGATCCTTACCGATATCAATCATATCAAACAAAGTAATCTTATCACTTATGCATGGCAGGCTGACATTGAACTGGATTTCACCATGGATGATCTCATTGAACGCTTTCAAAATAAGATACTAACACCAAGGGAGCAGGAAGTTATCCGGTTGCTTTCGCAAGGCTTGTCGGCAACAGAAATTAGCAGAAAGCTTTTTATTTCGCCCAATACGGTAATCAGGCACAGGAAAAACATCCTCCACAAAACTGGAGCAAAAAATACCGCCGAACTGATTCGGTATGCTATGGAAATGGGGTTGATATAAACCCATCATCGACTTTTTGCCCCGTTGGATTTTAAGATATAAGCTCTTTGCATCCTGCCTCACTTTATTTAAATATTGGATAGTAACGACTTCAAGAAAAAGGAAGATTAGTCTATTTCTTATATGAATATTCTTCTACAAAAGGAAAAAATTCAATCCATTTTATTTACTTAATTACTGTTAGTAAAGATTAAGCATTTCATACCTTTTAATCTGAAATTCCGATGATTATACAACAAAAAATTAATGTAAATTTCATTACTTTTTTTAAAAGCATGATCTCTATTTTAATACTTTTGTGCCTTCGTTAAAAAAATAACATTTTTTGTTTTATAAATTTTTAGTATGAGCTCTAATCAGCATAAAATTCAGGAATTGCTTGACTTACGTGAAAAGGCCAAGCTTGGAGGGGGACAACGGCGTGTTGACGCCCAGCACAAAAAAGGAAAAATGACCGCACGCGAGCGTAT
>DATBXH010000305.1:0-8912 GCA_036514375.1 Bacteroidales bacterium
CGCGAAGTGTTTGTTGAAGCAAGAACGGACTGGCACAGCAGGGATCGTTCATATAGCGGTTATAGGCACCCATGATGGACCATGCATGGCCTTCTTCGATAAGTGCTTTAAAAGCTACGGAGTAAGTTTCGTAGAAATCGCGTTTATCGGTTATTGCGTTAAATCTATGCCGCTCCGGTTCCGGACCGCTATGCACTGCATAATGTTTGGGGGTAGAAATAGTTTTGAGGTATTTGGGATCGTTACCCTGCAGTCCTTTCACAAAGGAGACTCCGATGCGTGAGGTGAGGTACGGATCCTCGCCATATGTTTCCTGACCACGACCCCAACGTGGATCGCGGAAAATATTAATGTTTGGAGACCAGATGGTGAGCCCTTTGTATCGCCCAAAATCATTATTGCGCAGAGATTCCTGATGTTTGGCACGAGCTTCGGTGGATATGATGTCAGCCACCTGAAGAATCAATGTAGTGTCCCAGGTAGCGCCTAATCCGATAGCCTGGGGAAACACTGTAGCTTCGCCCGCCCTGGCAACACCGTGTAATGCTTCGTTCCACCAATTGTAGGCAGGAATTCCTAATCGTGGTATCCCAGGAGCAACATCGATCATTTGCTTTACTTTTTCGTCCAGGGTTAATCTGGAGACGAGGTCATTTACTCTCTCATCAATGCTCAGAGCTGGATTTTGAAATGGGAAGTCATATTTTTTTTGTCCGAAAGAATAAAAAGACAGACACAGGAGAAAAAGCGAAAAATATAAAACTTTTATTTTCATTTAATTAGTAGATTATAAATAGGGTTACGAAATGTGTTAAAGTTAGTGTAAAAAGTATAAAGCCAACGAATTTTCCGGGCTTTCAACAGTTTCAGGAAGCATTTTGTTCTTCTATCCACTTTGTAAGCTGAATAAATTCGCCTACACTTAACTGTTCCGGTCTCTTTTGAAGCACATCCGAATGCGTTGAGGTCTTTATCAGGCTTTTGAGCGAGTTATGCAATGTTTTCCTTCGCTGATTAAAGGCCGTTTTTACCACGGTAAAAAACAGTCTTTCGTTACACCCCAGCTCGGCAGTGTTATTCCGTTTTAATCGGATTACTGCAGATTTAACTTTAGGCGGCGGGGCAAACACATGCTCCGAAACGGTAAACAAGTATTCAATATTATAAAAAGCCTGTAAAAAAACACTCAGAATTCCATATGTTTTGCTTCCCGGTGGTTCTGCAATACGCTCAGCCACTTCTTTTTGAATCATACCAACCACTTCTGGTATTTCGTTCCGGTGTTCCAGGATCTTAAAAAATATTTGCGATGAAATATTGTATGGGAAATTGCCAATGATGGCAAACGGTTGATTGAAGAGTTTGCGCAAATCGATTGCCAGGAAATCACCATCGATGATGCGGCCTTTCAATTCCGGGAAATGGTTGCCGAGGTAATCGATGGATTCTTTGTCGATTTCAATCACATGGGTGGTATAGGTAGTATTTTCTAACAGATACTTTGTGAGCACGCCCATACCGGGACCAATTTCCAGGACATTGGATATGCCCTGTGTCTGCAGGCTTGCCACAATTTTCCGGGCAATGTTCTGATCCTTTAAAAAATGTTGTCCAAGACTTTTCTTGGCTTTTACGTAAGTCATTGGTATTGTTTTGCAGGCGCAAATTAGGAATTATTCATTGATATTTCCTAATTCATCATCATTAGCCGTTCAGGTTGATCTCAATTTTTGTTTTTACGGAACTGGCAATAAAACATTCCTCGTGTGATAATTCATGTATTTGTTCGATTTCCTCAACAGAAGGAATATTTGTTCCTGAGAAAATTATTTTAGGGTTCAAAACAACGGAAAGCATGGCGGTTTTTCCTTCGCTGTTTTTACCCATGATACCTTCCGCATTGTCTTCGTAACTCTCAACAACAAATTTTCTTTTTGCTGCTATGGATAGAAAGAAAAGCATGTGGCAACTTGAAAGACTTGCGATAAATGACTCTTCAGGATCAACAAGCGATGCGTCCGACATGGGTAGCGGAACAACATGGGGCGATGAGGATGCGGAGATGACAGAACCGCCGTCAAAGCTCCATTCATGCACCCGGCTATACCTGAGGTCGATAAAATTCTCTGTGGCGCGTTTCCGCCAGGTTACTTTTGCTGTATATTTCATGATTGATAATTTTATTCAAACGTAGAGAAAATAATAGTGTTATGTTTCATCTAAAAATGAAGGACGAAATACATGGTACCCTCAAATGAGGCGTACTTTGAAATAACAAACGAATGAGCATAAAGTGCTCCGCTTCGGCAGATTCCGATAGAATGTTTATCAAATCAATATGGTATCATCTTGTGAAACTCGCTATTAATCAAGTTGCTGTTTGCCCTTGAGGGGTGTAAAATGAGTTGAATGACAACCGAAAAGATTAAAATTTTTATAGTATGATGAAAGTTTGGCATTATCCTTGATAACCAATATTTAAAATATAACAAATCGCAAATCATATGAATACCAACTTTGATCTATCGCAGGAATTTAGCTTTAAAACTGTCAATGGATTTGATTTTTTCACTTGCGACAAGATAGTTCGTTTTAAGGCAGATGGTGATTTCTCCCTAGTTTATGAATTACATAAGGAAAACCCTGTAAGAATTTTGCTTACATTCAAAGACCTCGAAGAAAAGATTTCGGAGTGTAATTGTTTTTTCAAATGTCACCGGTCTCATATTATTAATGTCTGGTATATCCTGCATTTCGTTGTAAAAACAAACACCATTGTGATGGTGCAGGGGGAGGTTCCTTTGGCCGAAACGTATGCGGATGATTTTAAGGACAGGTTTTGCAGGTAAATCTTTTTATTCGTAGTTCATATACCTCCCTGTTATTTCAGCCGCGCCAGTATAACATTTAAGCCTGTTAAGGAATTGCTTGTTCTTTCCTCATAATTCACTGTTTTAAAATGAAAGAGATCATTGATGCAGGCCGGAACATGCGGGATATGACCTCCAGCGATCGGAACCTCTGCCAAACGGTATATTTTTTAACGAAGGTAATACGGTTGTTTTAGTTTCTTTCGGAGGTTTACTGATTTACACTAATATCTTGGTTTGTCCTTTATCTCATGATAGTAGTTTTCGAGCCCGATCTCGCGAATACGTTGATTAATCTTCAGCCACCGCTGTTTTAAGTTTTCATCGAACCCGGTATGGTCACATGGGAATTGCACGCATTCGTAACAAAAATCAACGCCATTGGTTTTATAACATTGTTTTACGTTGCAGTCTTTAAACAAGTGACATTCCTCTTTTCTGCATCCCTGACAATGCCCTGATGATAAGTAATCAAGCATTTCCTTAAAATCGGCGTATTTATCAAAGACCGGTTCGTCCAGTAAGGTTACAAACCGTTGAGCATACTTGTCGAATGCACCGAGATTGGCTTTAAGTTGTTCCGCATTATACCGGATCGGACCCTGATGATAAGCGAAGCACTTTTCGCATAACAGGCCGCAGGGACCGAATTTATCAAGTAGTGCTTGTTGCATGATTCTGTTTTTTAAGTTACTGTTTTTCCTTTTGCTTCGTTCTTTATCCAATGTGCTATGTCCAATTCCAAATGCCGCCCGGCCCCCTCAGGTTTGTTCCGCTGTTTATTTTTGATTGGCAATCCATTCATAAACAGGGTCAATCCCTTTTTTATAGTCCGAGAAGCTGGGTTCAATCATGATATCCGGCGTTATTGTTTTTAATTCGCGTTTTACGAATTGAAAATACTTGGTAGAATAATTCACCACCATCTGAGAGGAAGGAAGCCGGAAGAATCTTGTTTCTCCATAATGGTTGGGTTTGCCTGCTGTTTCTTCTCCCACTAATATGGCATTTGTTTTTTGTTTGAAATCGATGGTATTAATGATGGCTGAAGAAAAAGTGGCTCTTCCGATAATGACAAAAAGTTTGTTTTTTTGGTTGACGGCTGTAAACCCGGCCAGTTTGGTAATAAAATCCGTTCCCTGTGTTGAGTTTCCTCCTTCGTTATAACGCATGTCAAAAATGAATTTTTCAATAGGCTTGTTCTTACCGATGATCGTATTAAATATCTTGTTTTGAAAATCGTTGAACGACGGTAAGTCTTTTGCTTTGTTATCGTGGCTATTTTCCAGCTCTTTGCTCCAGCATTTGTTGTATTGGACGTAGTAAACCTTTTCATTCTTCAGGTATTGTTCATAAAAATAGGCATCCTGATTTTGCATGCATAAGGGAACCGTATCCGGTTTTACACTAACCATGTTGTTTCGCAACATTCTGCCGGAGCTTATTTGGTACGAAGCAGTTTCTCCTGTTGATGATTCTACATCAAGCCGGATGGAATCGTTTGTTGCGAACTTAAAATACCTCAGCAACTGAACAAATGAGATGAGTCTGGGAACTTTGCTTTTTACCATCGCCTGATTATCCAATGTAATTAATGTGCTGAGGCTGTCAATTACGGTTTCAATTTTAAATCCGTTTATTTTATTGATTTTGGTACCAAGCAGGTCTTTATATTGTTTTACGGTTTGTATAACATATAATCCATCGCTGAACCAGTATAATTGCAAGGGAAGTTTTTGCCGGTTATCAACAAGACGCCAAAATTCCACTGCGGTGTGCGAGTCGCCAACCTTTGCCACGACCTGAACAAGTTTTATGGCTATATCAAGATCAGTTAATCCGGATCGATGATTTAAAATATCATCGAGTCTTGCATTAAATTCCTTTTTGGACATCGAAAAGAAGAGGTTGTAATGTTTTGAAGGCAACTCTTTTTTCAGGAATTTGATATCCTTTTCCCAATCGATAGTCTTTTCAGTCTGCGCAAGACATGCCAGATTTAAGAGGATGAATAATCCTATTGCAAGCGGTTTTATCATGATACACGTTTTTAAATAGTAAGATTAATGTTGGGTTATGCTTTATATAAGGTCTACGGTTTGTTAAGTTTAACGCTCTAATTTATAAAATATTTACACAACGTTATATGCTACGGATTAAATTTGGTGTAACTGACGGATTTATTTTGTTACCTCAATCATCGGATATAGTGTAGGCTCGAGAAGAACAAAATAATCATTTTCGTAAAAATTATACCTCAGATCTTTAAAATAGAATTTACCGAATTGCTCCTGGGTCTCATAGATTTTATTATCATTAAACGTAAATTTTATTCGGTATACCAGCACAAGATTATCTTCATCATTTTCAAATTTGATGATATATTGGGAAATTCTGACATCAGTTAAATCCTGACGTGCATAAGGATGGAACGTGAAATCAAACGCAAATGACCCGCCCATATTCCCATTGCAATATTTTTTTGTAAAGGTGCCGGAAATGTAAGCTGTGTTTGCATCTGCCAGGTTATATTTTTTTTCATCGACCAGAAACAATCCTATCGAATACAATTTCAGGGTCACATAGCGTTCTACGGGAGCTTTCCATTTGGTTTTATCACATTCATCTTTTTCACTTTTCAGCAGGTCGCAGTGTAATGCAACCATGGGGATCATAAGCAAACAAAATCTGATAACGTAACTTTTTCCCTTCTTCCAATAATTGGTTACGAAAGATCCGATCTTCGCTAAAGATTTTATAACTACAGCCTGGCTTTGCTTATGCTGACCTTTGATTTTAGTTATCCGGTTCATGATGGTAATAGATTAATTGAATTAGTTACGTAATAAATAAAATCAAATGGAATACTGACATTATCCCCCTAAATCCCCCGACACGGGCAGGGCTGTTAAGTTCTAAGCAAAGCCAGAACAGCGAAAATAAAACCTTATTTTTTATAACTGACCTTAGTAGAAATGACGAAGGAGCAAAATCAATCTTATTACCTTATGCAGTAACATTTTAAATAAGCTAATAAGGTCAAATCTACACCTAAGCTCTTCCCTACTAAGGTTTTCAGAAAAGAATAAGGTTAGGCCGGAATTAGAACTTAACAACCCTGCTCAAATGGGGGATTTAGGGGGTAAAAGCTATGATATAAACAAGTTAATGATATTAGCTAATTGCATAATTCAATAGATTAAAGTGTTTTGACAACATGATGAAGACAATTACCAGAAATAGCGAATGAACTGAAGAAATTTTGAGATACCCTTATCGTAAATCAGAATTCGTGGAATGGCAAAAGGCGAAGGATGTGTGGAATCATAAATGCGGGAGATATCAGTGAGATGAGAGAACAAAAGGCATTAAAAAATGCAAAGAGGCTTTAATATTTGTTGGTAAGTTACGAAAAAAAGTGATATAAACAGCCATGATTAGCTGTTAGATAATAAGCTGATCTGCAGACAATATTATATTTGCTTTTTCATATTTCTTCAGCTTTAATCTGATTCAGATCAATCCCCAGTTTCGTGAATTCTTTTTCACCATCGGTGGTAATTACATAGTATTTATCGCCCGGTTTTTCCTTGGCAATCCATCCTTTAGCCACAAATTGTTCCATCAGTAATCTGCCGAGTCTGCCTCCGATATGCGTGGTACAGGTCTTTGCCAGTTTTTTTGCAGTGTGTGTGCTCATATGGTTTTGGTTTAAAGAGGTTATAATTCTTACTGCAATAAATGACAAGCAAAGATATGGCTTTTATAACCCGGAATGAATTTATTCCTGAATTAACTTCGTCAAGGGTTCTAACATTCCCGGTTACCCGATTCATACATTTTTTAAATAGTATTCCTCATATTGTCCTATTATTTCGAAATCCAGTTTGGTGTAACATTTTATGGCAAAGTCGTTGTTCGATTTCACATTTAGCCCGATAAAATCCACACTCTTAAATAAATCGCTGCACAACGCAGCGGTTAATTTGTAAGCGATTTGTTGCTTACGGTAATCCGGATGTGTTGTAATATTGCCTAATGCAGCTACGCGATATTGGGGGGAATACACATGTATTCCTGCTATGCCTGCCATCTGCTGATTTTTAAAATATCCGAAATATTTACCGGTTTCGAGCATCCGTTTGTCAAACCAGTTGTGGGGGTATGCCAGGGTATATAAGTCAAGGATAGCTGGTAAATCATCAACAGATAATCGCCTGATGTTGGAATCATTAATAACCGGAGGATTTTTACGCAATGCCATTTTATGCGTGAGCCCATAGTCTTCAATGATATTTTTCCGGTCGAAGATGTCGATCAGGCCCGGGCTTAAGTGTGCATAAAACGCATCCGGAAGGATTGATTTGACGCGGTTCAATAATATTTTTGAATATTCGGCATGATCTGCATGGAACAACAGCAATGTGGGGATTTCCATACCGGAATATAACAGGGCAATGGAAAGGATGGTTTCATCTTCAACCAATGCATACCAGATTGTTTTGGGCCAGAAGAAGTCGTCCAGATCTCCGATGCAATATACCTGAAGTTCGGGATTCCTTTTCAGGAAAGACAGTATGATAGATTTATCGTGCAGGATTTGAATGTTCATATGGGTTTAATCTTTATATTCAAATATACGCATTTCAAACTGATCAATACGTCTATTTAAAGATAGACCCGAGATGTAATGAATACCCTAAAGACAAATATTCAAGAATGAGTTGGATATTAAGATCCTGCTATTTATACCCCAATCGGGTTTGAGTGTGAGTGTGCGTGTGTGTGGATTTCACACTCACACTTCAAGCACACTCACACTCAAACCTATTCGGGGTATTCAGAAGCGAAAGCCTGAAAATACCCCGCAACTTTTCCGACATATCCCTTCAGGGTCAGGAAATTTTAACGTTGAGATCATTTTCTTTAGCTCCATAGGAGTGGACTATTTGTAGTTAACCAGCGAAGGAAATGAAAATTTGTTTCTTCGGCGCACGGTTAAACGTGGTCCGGAGAATTATCTTCCATGCGTCGAAATTCAGCGCTTTTGCAAAGGGACATTTCTTTCGGCGCAGCCGTGTTCATCACTTTTCCCATGATTGTTCGTGCGTCGAATGGAAATTGTCATACAGCTATCACTCAAGCTACAAATAGGTCGCTCCTATGGAGCTATAACAACATTTTCATGGTGTCATATACATTGAAAACAGCTATGCTCTTTTCGGACGTGAATGCCCCTCCTCCGGATTATAACGTTATATTTGCGGCCTCAAATTAAAGGATTTATAAGTATGAGATTTGTAACGGTGATATTCTTTTGTGTTTTATTTAATTTTATTGGATATAAAGTATGTGCACAGGAGCAAAAAGAAAATAATGAAGATGACAATGAATTATTTGAATTATGCTTGGAGCCTTGTGCACTCCAAAGTATAGATGAACATAATACAACACTTGGATTTGATGGTTTTATTTTAAAACAAATTAGTAAGAAATTCCCTGTTATAGTTGGTTTTGGCCTTGATTTGGATAAAAATTCTTCTATTGGACCGGTTTTAGGCTATTC
Source organism: Bacteroidales bacterium (assembly GCA_036514375.1). Taxonomy (GTDB): domain Bacteria; phylum Bacteroidota; class Bacteroidia; order Bacteroidales; family JAAUTT01; genus JAAUTT01. The sequence continues at coordinate 8,437 of DATBXH010000305.1, forward strand.
ACCTTTTGAAGGGTTAGATTTTTTAGTATCACCCATGATAAGCAAAGCAAAAGGAGAAATAGAATATTCAACTCATACGGAGGTTTCATATGAATTTAAAATAAACAATTATTTTCAAATTGGTCCATCGGTAGGCTATGCTTTTTCGAAAGCTGAAAGTCAAATTTCAATGGGGTTGTGTATAGATTTTGAGTTTCATCGCTAACATGAGTTCTTTGTAATTTAAGTTTCTATACTCTTGCAAAGAGGCATCTCTTTCGGCGCAGCCATGTTCATCACTTTTCCCATGATTGTTCGTGCGTCAAATATGAATTGTCATGTATATCTCGCCAAAGCTACAAATAGGTCGCCATGATATGGCTAAAAGAGGCTGTCGTAAAAGTCGTAAAATCGAGCTGGATTACAACTCTTCTCATGAGCGATAGCGAGTAAATCCAGCTCAGCGACATAGCCAGTTTTTCAGAGTAGTGCGCTCG
>DATBXH010000306.1:0-2037 GCA_036514375.1 Bacteroidales bacterium
ATCCAACAATATGACATTCCATTGATCGAGGACGATCTTTATGGTGATGTATATTTTGCCAAAAGCCGGCCTAAATCATGTAAAACTTACGACGACAGTGGCCTTGTACTATGGTGCGGTTCTGTTTCCAAAACCCTGGCTCCGGGTTATCGGGTAGGTTGGGTTGCTCCTGGCAGGTTTTTGGATAAAATCAAAATGCTGAAGATGTACCACCTTGTCTCATCATCTACTTTGGAACAGGAGGCAGTAGCCAGATTTCTGGCAAACGGACGATACGAACATCATTTGCGCAGACTGCGCAGCATCCTTCATGCCAATAGCATACAATATATCAGAACTATTAGTGAGTATTTTCCACAGGGAACGCGTTTAACATGCCCACAAGGTGGTTTTTTAATTTGGATTGAACTGAATAAGAGTATTGATACTTACGAAATATATAAAAAGGCAATCCAATATGGCATTAGTATTGGACCTGGCCGAATGTTCACTCTTCAGAATCAATACCAGCAGTGCATGCGATTAAGTTACGGCCTGCTTTGGAATGATCAAACCAAAGAAGCCCTTAAAAAACTGGGAAAGGTAATTGGTGAGATGGATACCTAATCCGGATTTGTATATTAAAGATCTTTAATTTTTCACCATACTAAACGGAACTTGTACAATACTTTGAAAATCACATCCTGATTGAAACATGTCTTCATCAGCCGGATCATAATACCAAATGATTCCCGGATTAGCCCCTATTGTCCTAAAACGTTCAATTTGTTTAAACATGTTAATCAGAAGCTTTCCTGAACTTGTATTGAAAAACTCAAGCTTAACATGGAGATTTATCTTAGCCGGCTTTGTCTTTTGAAAGTTTTTTAGCCAGTTGATTAGGAGGCTATAGAATTCTACGGAATTTTCAGGTGTTGATCGCCCCTCAATAAGTAATTCTCCACTAATATTAAAGTCTACATAAGGAGTTCGTTGAGTCCTTTCAATAGTCAGGTTTTCCATCTTTTATTTATAATAATACAATATTCCCGTTTATAATAATTCAGATAAAAAGGAAATAAGCCATTTGTTTCATGCCATAATATAACTAACTACCCGTAAATTAATATTTATCTTTTAAAAACTGTAATACCCGTTTTGCATGAAGTAAATCTGACTGATATCCTTTCTTACTAAATATCCCCTTGGTCATAGCCTCAAGATCCTGAATAATATTGTTTAATATGTTAAGAATCGAGTCTCTGAAAAGAATAGCACACTTTTGGCATTGTTCTTCTTTAAGATCAAATGTTGATTCATATGACTCCTTAATTAAAGTAACGGCGCGGGAAAATTCCTTATTCTCCACAAACTTATGAGCTAAAAGCAAATTCTTATTCATGAATCCCATTTGCAACTGGCAGAATTCACCTCCAGCCGGGCAATTTTCCAACTTTATAGTATCTTCATTCTCCTTAAAATACTCACTATCCTTTGATATAAACCATCTTTTTTTCATTAGATGAAGATATTGTTTGGAAAAATTTCTGTTTTAAGCTCAGGTAATGATTACGATTTTATAAAAGTTTAGTTTCAGGGAAATCAGATTGTTTTTATAATTTCATTAACATTCTTCTTATCATAATGTTTTACATACACACTAACAATAACAGAATAAAAAAGCCGCGTAAACGTTGACATTTAGGCGGCTTTGATTTTGTTTGATTGATCAAAAGCGGAGAGCGAGGGATTCGAACCCCCGGTACCCCGAAGGGTACAACAGATTTCGAGTCTGCCCCATTCGACCACTCTGGCAGCTCTCCCAATATGCTATACTTTAACGAAAAAATTCGACGCAAAAGTATCGATTTATTTTATATGAACGAGGAATCACCTCAACTTTTATTCACAAAAAACAATGCAACACCGATTACACTAATCAGCGCACCTACAATTTCCTTAATGGTTACCCTCTGTTTAAACAGCATTAATGAAGCTGGAATTATCAATACCGGTGTGGTTGCCATAATGGTAGCAGCAATGCCTGTTTCAGTATAT
>DATBXH010000307.1:0-2183 GCA_036514375.1 Bacteroidales bacterium
ATTTGATTTGGTGGTGATCATTCGTGGCGGAGGATCCCAGGCTGAATTGAATTGCTTCAATTCTTACTGGCTATGCTATCACATCACACAGTTTCCCTTACCGGTCATTACGGGAATTGGTCACGAACGCGACGAAACCATAGCAGATATGGTAGCTCACACAAGTCTTAAAACGCCCACTGCAGTTGCTGAATTTATCATTAATGCAGTTTCTGAGTTTGACTCATATCTGGAAGAAATGAAAACCAAGACTATCGATCTGGCCTCAGTTCAACTTGAATCATGGAAAGACGAAACCGAAAGATTCTCACGAAATATAGTATCTATTGTAAAACTAAGAATGAGCAGGGAAGATCAAAAAATTCAGACGCTTACCCTGCTGAGCAGAAATTCGCTAAAAGGATACTTGCAAAAAAATTATCAGAAATTAAATATTGTTCAGGATCAGGTAACGTATAAGCTGCATTCTTATTTTCAAAATCAAAAAATAAGAATGGCAGGAGCTCAAAAGAACATTATTTTACAGTGCAAAGCATTTTTAAAAGAAGAAAAGACTCACCTGGAAAAGCTTGAGAATGCAAATCATTTATTGGATCCCGTGCATATCATGAAACGCGGATATACACTTACATTTTCTAACGGTGTGTTAATAAAAAGAGTCTCACAACTGAAACCCGGAGACAAGATTGAGAGTAAATGGAACGACGGAAGTGCATTAAGCACAGTCGAAAAAGTAAGCAGTCCTAAACCAAGCGAATGATAAAAAAAATTGCGTTCACCCTTATAGTCATTGGTCACCTATATACCGGATGGAGTCAACCGTCTTCCAGGCTCACAGATAGTTTGTTGGTTCAATTGGACAAGACAAAACCAGAAAAGAAGGTTGGCATTCTAAATCAGATTGCCCAAAGCTTCATACCCGACGATCCCAACAAATGTATGGTTTATGCCGAAAAAGCGTTAAATCTGGCTGTTAAGTTCAATAACAAGGAGCAGGAAGCGCTGGCCAATCAAAATATGGGTGTGGCTTTTTATAAACTATATAAATTTGACGATGCCCTAAAATATTACACGAAAGCACTCTCCATTTTCAAAGAATTGAATAAGCAGCCTCAGTTAATAACACTCTACGTAAGAATAGGATTGGTACAGGGTGAGAAAAACGATTACAATGGAGCCAAAGCTTCCTTTTCCAGTTCCCTGAAACTCTCCCGGGACCTGAACGACAAAGCAGGTATGGCGAATGCACTCAATGCCCTTGGAAGCCTGGATCTGAAGGAAATGAATCTGAATACTGCATTCGATTATTATTCTCAGTCATTAATAATCAGGAAAAGTCTGAATAACCAGTCCGAAATCGCGTCATCCTATGGCAATGTAGCTTTGGTTTACAGGAAAATGAACCAATACGACAGTGCCATTTCCTTTAACCAACATGCCCTGGATATCCGTCAAAAGCTCAATAATCCAGGGATAATCGCTAATACGTACAACGATATCGGGAATGTTTACTGGGATAAACAAAACTGGGAAAAGGCTATAGAATATTATTTCCGTTCTATTAAAATTCGTTACGAAACCGGGAACAAAATCGAAATTGCCAATTCGTATCAAAATATCGGACTACTATTTAGCAACCTCGGTAATATCGATAAAGCCAGGGAATATTATCAGCTAGCTCTGACTATTTATATGGATAATGATGATAAACGAAAGCTGGCAGCAATACTTACATCTCTTGGAAATATTGAAAAAGACTCCAAAAACTTTGAGGAAGCCCTCTCCTATTACAACAGAGCCCTGACTTATCGTAAAAATATTGGTGAGAAAAGAGACATTGCTTCGTCACTGAATAATTTGGGGATTATCTATAATGAATTGAAGCAGCCTTCACAGTCCATTAAAAACTTTGAAGAAGCCTTAAAAATCAGGAGAGAAATAGACGATGCTAACGGTGAGATAGCCACATTGAATGACATGGGTAACTTTTATGAAACCCGTGATATGGCTAAAGCTCAGACAACTTTTGAAACTGCATACAAACTAGCTGATAAAACCAATAACACTTATTATATTGGTCTATGCGGCAGAAAACTTGCCGAACATCTTCTGCTTCATAATCAGGTGGACAAAGCGCTCAATCTACTCGACATTGCGTATAATGCCGGTTTAAAGCTAAACAA
>DATBXH010000308.1:0-2189 GCA_036514375.1 Bacteroidales bacterium
AATTGCTCGAAAACTTCTAGTTTCAAGCCTGTTATGGCTAAAAACTGTTTCTGGTTGTTTTTAAGGTCTCGGTAATTTTGCATGAGTTTCTTGCAAAGTAACCAATTTTATATCATATAATTGTAACTTATATAATGACTAATCTTTACGCTCAAAATCCGATTATTCGCGATAAGTTCACTGCTGACCCATCGGCTCATGTTTTTGGAGATAAAGTATATCTTTATCCTTCGCATGATATTCTTGCTAAAGAAGGACAAGGACGTGTCGGCTGGTTTTGTATGGAAGATTATCACGTATTTTCTTCGACAAGTCTTACTGACTGGACTGACCATGGAGTTATTATAAGCCAGAATAAAGTCGAATGGGTAAAACCTGACTCATACAGCATGTGGGCTCCAGACTGCGTTTACAAGAACGGGAAGTATTATTTTTTCTTTCCGGCTCCGGCAAAAGATACTATCTATGGACGTGGTTTCTCAATTGGAGTGGCAGTTTCAGATAACCCTTACGGGCCTTTTATTCCGGAGCCCAGACCCATTATAGGTGTTCACGGCATAGATCCCTGCCCTTTTATAGATAAGGACGGGCAGGCTTATTTATATTGGGCACAAAGAAATATCTATGTTGCCAAATTGAAAGCAAACATGACCGAGCTAGCGTCAGAGCCTCAGATCATTGCCAATCTACCTGAAAAAGGACTAAAAGAAGGGCCATTTACTTTCGAGCGCAATGGAATATATTATCTTACCTATCCCCATGTGCAAAACAAAACAGAATGTCTCGAATATGCTTTGGGCAGTACTCCTATGGGACCTTTTAAGGTGTCAGGGGTAATTATGGACGAATCTCCAAATTGCTGGACCAACCACCAATCATTTATAAACTTTAAAGGCCAGTGGTATTTGTTTTATCATAGCAACGACTTATCTCCTAAGTTTGACAAAAACAGGTCAGTACGCATCGACAGTATGTTCTTTAATGCCGATGGAACCATCCGGAAAGTTACCCCGACACTACGTGGCGTAGGATTGACAAATGCTTCAGATAAAATTCAGATTGACAGGTACAGTCGAATCAGCGATAAAGGTGTATCTATTGCATTTATTGACACTACAAACACGTTCGGTGGGTGGAAAACTATTTTTTCGGCCAAAGATTCTTGGATTCGATACAATGCGGTTGATTTTGGAAAGAAGAAGTATAAATCGATAGTTGCAAGGGTTATGTCAAAAACGGGAGGAGCACTGCTGTTAAAGTTAAACAGCTTAAATGGGCCAATAGTTGCCAAAATAAATGTTCCCAAAGGAGAACAATGGCAGACAATTAAAACCTCTGTATCTGTGTTAAATCAGGGTGTTCAGGATTTGATCCTGTCGTCGGCCAATAAATACCCAGTGGAATTGGATTGGGTAAGTTTTGAGTAACAATTTAATAATGATGATCTTAATGAACATTAGATTGACTTGGCTAATTATTTTAATCACCATGTCGTATTCCTGCATGGCTCAGGTTAGCTCCCATGTTTTCAGGTACACTAACCCGATTACCAGAGATACATCTATCTCAATGCGAGATCATTGTGTTATTAGAGTGGGAAATCAGTGGTATTGCACAGGAACCTCTAACCCTGTATGGACCGGACCTAATCCTGGCGTCCGCCTGTTGGTTTCGGACGATTTAATTCACTGGCGACATCATTCCTGGATTATTGATGCCAGCAAGTTGCCAGCGGATTGTCCTTACAATGGCAGGTTCTGGGCTCCGGAAATTCATTTAATAAAAGGCAAGTACTGGCTTACAATAAACAGTGGAAAGGTCACTGCCGAAGACCCCAAAGGCATGAAAACGCACAGCATCTGGCTGTTTGTATCCGATCAGGTTACCGGGCCTTATAAATTGGTTAACGGACCGCTAACCCCTCAATATAATAATGATGCCACCTTGTTTGAGGATGAAGATGGTCAAACTTATCTCTATTGCAGTGGTAACGGGCTTTGGCAAGCAAAAATTGATCTTTTTGCAGGCAAACTTACTACTCCAATTCAAAAGTTTCTGGACAAGAAAGAACCTGGATATCCTGAATGGATGGTGGGTGGCATTGAGGGCCCGTTTGTTATCAAAAAAGACGGGGTATACTTTATGTTTTTTTCAACCTGGACTCGTGGATATGAAGTTGGTTTATTGAG
>DATBXH010000309.1:0-4441 GCA_036514375.1 Bacteroidales bacterium
TATATAGGTAACCCATTCCCCAAATGGATAGGTGGCTGTACCAATACGTTATCATATAAAAACATAGACTTCGCTGTCTTTACCTATTTCTCTTTTGGGAATAAGGTGTTAAATCTTCTCCGGGTAAGAACAGATGATCCGAGGGGAACTACAAATTTAAGAACGGTAGCCAAAAAATACGTCAAATTGGGTTACATCGATGGAAATTCATCCAATACAAACATCTGGAATATTTATACTTTGCCGGGTGCTGATGATTCGGAAGTCCGTATGGGTGCCAGGGACAATAACCAGAACTATGCCTTAAGTACAAGATATGTTGAAGATGGATCTTTTTTTCGTATTCAGAACATATCGGTGGGATATACCTTGCCGGTTAAGTTAGTTAGTAAACTACATATTAGCAAATTGAGAGTGTATTCGAACATTCAGAATGTAGCCACTTTTGGTTTCTATACAGGATACGACCCCGAAGTGGGATCAACCCAAGGTTCATATTCACTCAGTGGCCAGAACATGCTTATGTATGGTGTGGATGCCGGTAGGATTCCAACTCCCCGTGTGTATACAGTTGGTTTAGATTTAACTTTTTAATGATGTACATTATGAAAATAAAATATAAAATAGTTTCGGTTGTTGCCTTTACAGCTCTATTGCTTATTGGAGGTTGTAAAGATTTTTTACATGTTGAGTCCGATACTCAAAACGTAACTAACTTTTCATTTAAAACCATGAGTGATTTACGGGCTGCAACAGGCTTCCTGTACGATGAATCATGGTTTCAGTTTAATAACAATGGATATATAATTCTGGAAGGGCGAGCTGCTAACATTGCAGGAGCTGTGACCGGAACTATACCACTATTAGCCAGTTTTATGGCTGACGGTAACATTAATGAAGTAAATACGGTATGGCAATCGCTGTATAATGTGGTTACCCAGTCGGATTATGTGATCAATAACTACGCACCAATTGCACGTGGAAATAATCTTGATACAACGGAGGTAAATGCATGCGAAGGCGAGGCTCGTTTTATGAGGGCTACTGCCTATTGGTACCTGGCCATGATATGGCACGATGTACCTATTATTGACGACCCTGAGAAGTATGTAAAGAATTATAGTGTATATCCGAATGAATTTGAAGATGTCATTCAGTATGCCATCAATGATTTAACCTATGCAGTAAATGTCCTTCCGTTGACGGATGATGCAGGCCGGGTTACCAAATATAGTGCCGAGGGGATGTTGGCCCGCTTATGTTTAACGGCTGCTGACTATGCTGCAGGAGGACATTTTTCTTCCGAGTATTTAGCCCGTAACAAGGTGAGTTCTAATGATGAGCTTGCTCAGTTGTACTTTTCGCAAGTAAAGACTCTTACCAATGATGTTATCGTTAATGGAGGTCAATATGGTTTGATGGATGATTACGAAGAGTTATTCAGGGTTCAGAACAATAATAACAAAGAATCGCTCTTCTCACTTCAGTTTGTACCTAATTCCACGACATACGGTTTAGGCAATGATATTCAACGCTTTATTGCATACAGCCAAGACCTTGTGGGTAAGTTGAACGCATACGGAGGAAGTACATTTGTATCCTATGATATTGTTCATTTGAGTGCACTGGATAAAGGTATGTCTCGTTCAAGAGCAAATTTTTTCATTAATGGGCAGAAATATTCTTATTTAAGTTATTTAACGACGACTGCATATGCTGCAAATAATGGTAAAAGTAATATCAAAAAGCAGGTCATAGGGAGTCCGGCTGACGCTGGCGGTATGTTAATTGAAGGAAACTCGGGATTTATGTCTCCCATGCTACGTATGGCGGATGTCTATCTGATGTATACAGAGGCATGTATGGGTACCGCAACTTCTACAAGTGACCAGACTGCTGTGGATCGCTATAATGCTGTTCATAAACGGGCTTTTTATTACTATACAAAGAATAATCTTCCCAACCCTTATTATGCTAAAACAGTGATTGAACGTGATACGCTCTTTAAAGAACGCCGATTGGAATTCTTTATGGAAAATCTTTTCTGGCCGGATATTGTGCGCCGTTCTTTCTACGATTTGAATTGGGTCACCAGTTATTTGAACAATACGTTGTATCAGCCTGGTGGTTATACGCTTGTCAATAACGGAACATTACAGGTACAAGCCGGTCAGTACGATATTACAAATCCCAAGACCTCGCTAACAAATTTTAAAATTTTTGTGTATTCGTATGATCCCACTGCTGCAGGTAATAACCTTACGATTGGATTTTCAACCAATTCACCTCGTCTGGATGCTTCGTTTTCTTATTGGGGTACAGCGTATCATAACGATGTAACCGGGTCCTATGCTCATGCACCCAATATGGATAATATCTGGTCATTACCTTACCCTATCTCAGAGGTTACCTCAGATCCTCTGTTAATTGAGAAACCTATTAAGTACAAATTTTAAATTCCATTACTATGTCGAAACTTCGGTTTTTTTTAATCATATTTATTTCCACCACATTGGTGATGGTATCCTGCAAAAAGGAGGAATCTTATAATCCTGTTCGTATAGAGTCAATTTGGACCAATACAGTTGATACTGTACCACATACGATAACCGCTGCCTTCACCTCCAACAGTGGTAAAGCGACCTGGATTCGAATTCAAGGGACTGGTTTTACCGGTTTGCGGAAGGTAATCGTGAATGGCTTTAATTCGTATATCAATCCGAATTATGTTTTAGATAACAGTATTACTTTTCAGCTTTCCGATTCGATACCCACAGGGCCGGATGTTAAAGTAGACTCGCTATTAAATACAATTCAGGTAGTAACCGTTCACGGATCGGCAACTTATCGTAATTTTGTATTAAAGAATCCAAACAAAATGCCGGGAATATCAAGTGTTTCTTATACCATGCCAAATGTTGGAGATATTATTTATATCAATGGTAATTATTTAGATAACTCAACTGAGGTATCATTCCCGAATGGATCCAACGCCCGAATACCTGCAACAATCCTTGCGAACAGCAGGACTCAGATTAAAGTGCAGGTGCCTGCAGGTGCAGGTAGTACTGGAGCTATTAAGGTTGTGAACGGTTCGGGTGATATATTTTTCTCGCCATCTTACATGTTTTACAAAAGCGGTGTTTTTATGCACTCATTCAAAGAACCTAGTGTAGTAACAGGTTCTCCTAATAATGTTACTTATTATAATTCCGCACAAATACAAACTGCAACGGGTTTGGCAAGTAACCCGGATTCAGCTCTGTCTATACCTGCAGCTGCTGGTAATGTTGCGGTTACTACCAGTAACGCCTGGACAGGTTTCTTTAGATTTTTAGCCAATAAAGGATTTCAAAACGTTATTAATAAAGGGGGTGATATTACAGGATCTACCTCAATAGCGAATCTGGCAATTCAGTTTGACTTATATGTGAATCAACCCTGGAAATCGGGTGTCCTTGCTTTAAGAATGGATAAAAACCAGGGAGGTATAAACCAAGTCTGGATTTATAATATCGAACCATGGACAACAACTGCGCCGTTAACTTTTACAAACGGATGGACTACCATTACGATTCCTTTTTCCAATTTTACAGGATTAGGGTTAGGCACGTTGGATGCATATATAACTCAAATAACCACACAGTATGCATCTGGTACCCATTCTTTGCTCGGATTTGTGAACCAGGATATAAACGCAGATGGACACACGGCTACTCCACTTACAGGTTTTCAACTGTTTATTGCTAATCTTAGGCTTGTTCCGATAACTAAACCCACAAATTAACAGCTTTTGTGGTTATAGTTTGATATTCCAAAATAGAGGATGGATGATAAATTGATGACTTTCCGGTGCACAGACATAAAAACAAGGTATGTTTGTGTACCGGTAGTCATCCAATATAATTAGGATTATTCGATTGATCAGTTCCCTGAGACCATTACCAGGTAGCCTTCGATCTTTACTCCTGACACTTCTATCAATTCTAATCAGTTTTCTATCGATACCGACATGATTTCGATTATAGCTCAATGGAGATTGACTATAACTTACCAATTATCGGTGATAACTTGAATGAATACGACTAAATCTTGAAAAATAGTAATTTATGGCTACTAATAGTTTATATGTCATTTGGTTTTTATAGTAAATGAAAGCGTTTTATAATTAAGAGATCAAACTACAAATAAAAATAGTAATGAGAACCATCTTACGTTTTATTGTTTTAATAATGGTGATAATCTTTTCAGGAATAGTATTGGAAGCCCAGACTATAACCGTTGATGCAGGTACACCATACCAGTTCATCCGCGGGTTTGGCGGAATGAATTTTCCAAGATGGGTGGGTGATTTGACTTCCGATCAGGCCGATAAAGCTTTCGGAAATAACCCGGGTCAGATCGGTTTGAGTATGCTTCGCATGAGTGTTAATCCGGACAA
>DATBXH010000310.1:0-3042 GCA_036514375.1 Bacteroidales bacterium
CTGGTCGGTTTCGGATAAGTATGAATCCTGTTCCATAGTGAAACCATCGGCCAGTTCGGAAGGTAACTGGAAGGAAGATGATTTGAAAGAATCGGGTAAGTATGACAGAAAATTGTTACGAAGCTTTTATCCCGACAAGTAATGAAATAGTAAAGAAGGGATGAGGCGATGGAGTGATGAAGTGATGGAAATTTTGGTCTTGTTTTTTAATCTCCGTTTGGTCAGGGACGTAAATAGGTATTCAGGAATTCCTTTTCCAGGATTTGCATCAGTTCCTCTTTGGTAAGATTATTGGTCATCACACCTCCATCAGCAACTGAAATTTCCTGGGTTTCTTCCGAAACAATGACAGCAAGCGCATCCGTATGTTCGGTTATTCCCAATGCTGCCCTGTGACGCATTCCATAATGAGCCGGAATATTAGGATTGTCCGATACCGGTAATACGCATTTTGCCGCGTGAATCTTATCATCGGTTATAATGATAGCACCATCGTGCAAAGGACTATTTTTAAAAAATAACGATTCAATCAGGCGTGTTGAAGTAGCTGCATTCAGTGTTTCGCCGGTCTGTGCGTACAAATCGAGTCTCGACCTGCGTGTAATTACAATGAGGGCACCGATGCCGGATTCGGACATTCGTTTGCATGCATTGGCAATAGATTTGATCTTCACATTCCGTTGTTCCTGGAGGTTCAAAGAAAAGGCTTTGTTTAGCGACAATGTCCGGGCCAGATAGCGGGTACCAACAAAAACCAGGAACCTCCTTATTTCCTGCTGAAACACAATTATTAATGCAATCATTCCCACACTGATCACCTGTCCGAGGATTGAACCCAGAAGATCCATGTGCAGTGCTTTTACAATTAACCAGATAGCGTAAATCAGCGCAATAGCAATGAAAATATTCAATGCCACCGTTCCACGGATAAGCATGTATAATTGATACATAAAGTAAGATACCAGAAGTATATCAATTACATCAAGAAAACGGATATGAATAAACAGTTCGGTCGTCATCATGCTGAACCTCTTAGATGATCAAAGGTAAGAATTTTTATAGGTGGCAACAATTTTAACCGTATCAACGGCCTCTTTTACATCATGAACCCTTAAAATATTTGCTCCGTTCAGAAGTGCAAGTGTGTTAACAGCCACAGTACCCGCCAATGAATTATCAGCAGTAATTTCGAGCAATTTATAGATCATCGATTTACGAGAAATACCAACCAGAACAGGCAGTTCGAATATCCTGAGATCACTTAGCCTGCTCAATAACTGATAATTCTGTTCCAATGTTTTACCGAATCCAAACCCGGGATCAATTATGATATCCTGAACACCCGCCATTTTTGCTTTCTCCACTTTTTCCGCAAAATATTTCAGGATATCCCTGATCAAATCATCATATTCCGTAAGTTGCTGCATAGTTCGCGGGTCGCCTTTGATATGCATCATGACATAAGGAACATTCAGTGAAGCTACTGTTTCCATCATACTTTCGTCTAATGTTCCCGCCGAAATATCATTGATCATCTGAACACCAAAATCCCGGACAACAATCTTTGCTACGTTTGCCCGAAATGTATCCACAGATAAAAGTGCATCAGGAAACGTCTTGCGTATCATTTTCAGCGCAGGCACCAAACGGTTTAACTCATCTTCCTCCGATATATGTTCGGCTCCCGGCCTGGATGAATAAGCACCGATATCGATTATGGCACCGCCATCAACGAGAATTCTTTCGCATCGCTGTAAAACAGAAGCCTCGCTGGTATATCTGCTCCCTTCGTAAAATGAATCGGGAGTTATGTTGAGAATCCCCATTACCATGGGCGTTGTTAGCTCGTATAAGGTTCCGGCGAAATTAAGTGTTCGTTTTTTTGAAAAAAAAGTATCTTTGGAAATCATTGTCGCAACTTTAATTGACAAAGTTAGAAATTAAGCAATATAATATACAACAACAGCATGGCATTATTGGTAATTGAAGGTTTGGACGGTGCCGGGAAGTCTACTCAGGTTCGCTTGCTGCAGGAATACCTGAAAGCAAAGAGACTGAGATATGAATATTTGCATTTCCCGCGTACGGATAGTCCGGTTTATGGCGATTTAATTGCCAGATTCCTTCGTGGCGAGCTGGGTAACAACGATAGCGTTAATCCTTACCTGGTGGCACTTATTTATGCCGGCGACAGGGCCGATTCCAAACAGATGCTGGAGGGATGGCTCAACCAGGGAATTACGGTTATCCTCGATCGTTACGTTTATTCCAATGTTGCTTACCAATGTGCCAAGCTTCCTACCTGGGAACAGAAACTTGCATTGAAAAAGTGGATACTGGAAACCGAATTCGAATACTTTAAGCTTCCTAAACCGGACCTGAACATTTTCCTCGACGTTCCTTTTGAGTTTACCAAACGGAAGCTTACGGAAAACAGGAGCGGAGCTGACCGTTCGTACCTCAACGGCCAGCGTGATATCCACGAAGAAGATCTTGATTTTCAAAACCGCGTCAGAGATATCTATGTTAGTCTTGACGGAGAACCCTATTTTACCAGGATCGATTGCAGCAAAGATGCGGAAACCATGCTGCCTCCTGCAGATATCTTTGAGAAAATAAAATATGAAGTAAACAAGAAATTATAAAACCACCCATGAAACAGATTCGAATCATTGCCCGCATTTTAGTGGGATTAGTATTTATATTCTCAGGCTTTGTAAAAGGCATCGACCCGATGGGCTCTGCCATTAAGTTCTCTGAATATTTTGAGACGTTTCACCTTACCTGGCTAAGCTCCTTTGCACTTGTCCTCTCCATTGCACAAAGCACTGCCGAGTTCCTGATCGGAGTGGCCCTGCTTGTTGGACTACGGATGAGAGTTACCGCATGGGCTACCTTAATCTTTATGGGCTTTTTCCTGGTTCTTACTTTCTATATTGCCATTGCAAACCCGGTTACTGATTGCGGATGCTTTGGCGACGCACTGGTAATTACCAACTGGCAGACATTTTATAAAAACATTGTGTTAATGGCACTGGCCAT
>DATBXH010000311.1:0-3079 GCA_036514375.1 Bacteroidales bacterium
CGACCCAGCAACCGCTCAATGGCAGCAAATCGTTTTTGTTCCTTGTCGCTTACCAGGGTGATGGCCTGTCCGTCGGCTTCAGCTCTTGCCGTACGACCAATACGATGAACATAATCCTCGCCATCGTGCGGTACGTCGAAATTTACCACCAGATCAATGTCTTCAATATCAATACCACGAGAGAGGATATCCGTAGCCACCAATACATTCAATTGACGACTCTTAAAATTCAGCAATACATTTTCGCGTGCTTCCTGGTCGAGATCCGAATGAATCTCATCGACATTAAGGTCAGTTCTCTTAAGATCCCTGGTCAGTTGCTTTACGCTGTTTTTGGTGGAGCAAAAAACAATGACACTCCTTAGCCTTTTTTCCAGCAAAATATGTTTTACCAGCGGCATCTTCTGAGGCTCATAAACAACGTATGCTTCCTGCAGAATTTTATCGGGCGGTTTGGAAATGGCAATGTTTATTTCAACTGGATGGTGAAGTATTTTACGTGCCAGTTCCCTTATTTTCTGAGGCATGGTGGCTGAGAAAAGCAGGTTTTGCCTTTTGTGGGGCAGAAACGATATGATTTTCATTATGTCATCATGAAAACCCATATCGAGCATCCGGTCAGCTTCGTCAAGCACCAGAAATTTCAATCCTGTTATGTTCACATACCCCAGGTTCAGGTGAGCAATCATACGTCCCGGTGTGCAAATGACCACATCCGTGCCTTCCGTAAGCGCCTGTTTCTCCTGCGAAAAAATGACCCCGTCTCCTCCCCCGTATATTGCGATTGAACTCAACGAAGTAAAATAAGAAAAGCCCTGCATCTGCTGTTCAATCTGAACGGCAAGTTCACGGGTAGGTACAATCACCAATGCTTTTACGTGTCCGTCGGGTTCTGTGGCAATAAGTTTATCTATAATAGGAAGCAAATATGCAGCAGTCTTTCCGGTTCCTGTTTGTGCTGAGGCAATTAAATCATGCCCTTCCAGAATGGGTGGGATAACCTGTTCCTGAACCGGCGTAGCAGCCTCATAGCCAATTGCCCCGATTCCGTCCAACACTCGCTGGTCGAGGCCAAATTCATTAAAATCCAATGTGTACTTTGATTAAAATTTTTGTAATTATTTTGCAAATAAACAGGTACAAAGATATAAAAAATAGGAAGTTGGAGAACGTCATTTTGAAGAATGAGACAAACCTCTTGGACGCAAACGAATGGAAGTTAATTAGTTTTTTTTATTTTCTACCCAACAGCCTGTTTACCTTCTCTTTGACTTCGGCGTGAGGGATTCGCTGGTTATTGTCAAGCTGCTGTGCTCCTCGTTCTATCGAAGCAATTTCTTTTTCAGAAAGAGAGTCCCACCAATCAACCTGTTTGCTTTTCAGAGTACAAAAATAAGCTTGCACTCTATTTAAGACTTCAATATCGTCAGTTTCGACAATCAATTTATGAAGATCATTTTTTATTTCGGATATAGAAAGGCTCATCTTTGTCTTATTTAAAAAGTTGTATCAAAGATATGAAAAATAAGGAGGCAGTACCCCATGGAAACTTACGAACATAATTCTGTTTTTTCGCATGAGTTGATCAAAAAGGCTTTACTTTGCAACGTGACAAAAATGATAAACCAATGAGCAACATAATTAAACCCTGTGTAGAAAAGCAACTCCAGGAAATACTGGATATTTTAAACGACGCCATAGTTAATTCCACCGCGCTATACGATTACAAGCCACGTACAATGGACAACATGAAGACATGGTATGAAGCCAAACTTAAAGGCAATTACCCGATAATCGGAGCCTTTGATTCATCGGATAAGTTGCTGGGCTTTGGTTCCTATGGCTCATTCCGGAGCTGGCCTGCTTACAAATATACCATAGAACATTCCGTCTACGTGCGGTCGGACGCAAGAGGCAAAGGGCTTGGTAAAATATTGTTACAGGAGATTATAAATCAAGCTTCAGCTCAGGACTACCATGTTCTGGTAGGAGGCATTGATGCAGACAATGATATCAGTATCAAACTTCACGAAAGTATGGGCTTTGTTTACGCAGGCACCATCAAACATGCCGGTTTCAAATTCGGACGCTGGCTCGATCTGGCTTTTTACCAGCTAACGTTAAAGACCCCGTTACATCCGGTGGACGGATGAGGAGTGTGTTGTGCTTTGAAGTATGAGGAATGAGGAATAAAGTGGTGATCTGTTATCAGTAAACGGTAATCAGTTATTGCACTTTAAGCTCTAAATTCTGTGGTCGGTGGACTATGGACTATCGACTATCGACTATTAATCACTTCTGCCCTATCAATTGCAACAATTCTTCGGGCTTATAATAAACACGTCGCTTATAATCCTTATAATCCCTGGACACCTTTGACCTGTTAAAAATGAAATCATCAAAATCATATAACTGCCATCCCAAATGATGGGCAATGGTGATGTTATCTACCCTTTTCTCAACTTTTGCCCGTCCGGAAATGAAAAGGTACCTGAATCCCGTGGCAATTATCCCCAAAGCACTTGTCCCGGAATAGTCAACAATATGCCCCAGCTCATGGCCAATCAATCCAATCTGCGCATCGAAAGGGATTTCCTCCAGCATGGCCCCTTTTATTTTTTCGGGATCATTATTAATATAAATCTTATAAACCCGCTGATTTCTTCGTTTGAACAGAAATGTCCAGGTTGGTCGGCAGGCAGCCGTGGTGTTTATTGATTTTCTGATAAAGCGGACCTTTGTACCTTTTAATTCGGGATAATAGGATAAAGCTATCAGCGTCTGTAGCTCAAAAGTGGGGTTCAGATTCTTGTTGTCAGCATAATTGCTGCATAAAGAATCTATCCTGTTCTTATAAAAGCTTACCTGAATATCCCTTAATTCAGAAGGGGTCTGACTAAACAAAATGCATGCGGTCAGGATCAATAGTTGCGAGGACAATAAAATCTTTCTTAGCATAACTATTCCGTTTATTCTATTCTTTAGAGGTCATTAGATAAATACATATATTTGTACCCAACAAAATCAAGGGATACATGAAATTATTCAAAGGTCAAAACCTGATAGAGTTTGCTGAATA
>DATBXH010000312.1:0-5431 GCA_036514375.1 Bacteroidales bacterium
TAAATGCTTAACAGGTCGTTCGCCAATATCTTTGAAACTTTATAGTCATGACTGGTTGAAAAATCCGGGTCGGCATCATAAATAAATGTATCCACATACAATCGAATATCCAATTTCCCACGAACGAAATATTTGTCATCAAGGTACATCATGTTATTTCTGATGTACTGGTAAAATTCAAGATTTTCCGTAAAATATTTTTCAAGTTTGTCCAACTCATTCATTAGATACTTTTTTTGAGATTTATCAGTACCATTCGGACGTTTAGATTCAATATTAAAAATTTTTACGAAATAAATCAGTTTGCTATAGATTGAGGGCTTTATCTCTTTGAAAAAGAGTATCTCATCATCCTGGGTTGGGAATTTATTTTTACGTATAAAATTCTTTAGATCATTTAGAGTCTCATTGATAAGATGTATGGACGATTCTGCTTTTTTAAGAATTCTTATCTCTTCATATTCTATACGTTTTAAATCTTCAAATGATTTATCTCTAACTTGGTGGATATAATCTAACATATTTATCTCTTTATAAAGGAAAACCAAACGAATGAACCCATTCTATAGCTTCCCTACGTTTTCGGAATGTTTTAAAATTGTTATGATGTTTAGTGATATGCTCCAACGTCAGTTTTCCAAGGAGATTAGAACCAATTATTAAAGCTATATTACCTCCTGTCGAAACGTGCTGTTCTAAACGAGAGAAAAAGACTTCCAATTCCGGTGTCTTACGATAGTTAAAATGGGTGGAATCGATTACAATTGTCTGTGGATGGAATTTCTCAACGCAAGCAAGAATAAGCGAAAGGGATTGGTTAAATTCAAACAATGACATACATTGGTGACGAACAGACCAAGTTATTTTCAAAAGTGACCTTTGGGAAGGCATATTGATTGTAATATATTCGTCTTTGTATGTATAATACATTACTTACGTGATTCAATTATTGACTACAACATGCTAGTTATTAAGCCAATTGTTATATCTTAAAATGGTAAAAACCAAACTTAATGGTTAATGCATCATTCTATGTATCAATAAACAGAATTGAAGAACAGTCCTAAATCAAAAGGTTTAGTAAAAAATTAACACTTAAAGCAGATAAATGCCATTTTTGCGAGGCGGAAAAAGTTGATAAGCTCTGGATTGTAACACATAAAATCAGAGGCTTATTGTTTATCGAAGACTATTTTTAGTCTTTGAATATCAAGAGAATTTATTTCCACAAGGCTATTATCAACGGTTCATTTAAGACTACTTAAATAATGAATTTGATGCTAATGAACTTCATTTTTGTAAAAAACTTTATTATTTGCCTCATATTGAATATAGGTTGCTTAATAACAGTAAACGAACTACTTCCATTGTTTCTTTATTATTTCGGAAATAGTTCGTTTATGTACTTTCCTTTCTAGTCGAATGCACATTATTATCTAAATTAAGATATTAGAAATATCCTTAAGATAATTGCAATTGTACTTATTTTAGATTCTTTATAAAGAATGAAGTTATTTTATCAAATGGAATTACATCAACCCGATCATATAAATCGACATGAACCGCACCGGGAATAATCATCAATTCTTTGGGTTCGTTTGCTGCTTTATAAGCATCTTCGCTGAAATAGCGAGAGTGTGCTTTTTCTCCGGCTATAATTAAAATAGGGCGTGGTGAAATCTCTTTGATGTAAGTTAAAATAGGCATATTCATTAGTGACAATGAAGATGTTGCCGCCCATGCACCATTAGAATTGATAGAACGGGGATGATAGCCTCTGGATGTTTTGTAATAGTTTTGATATTGAGCAACAAAAGGAGGTTCGTTACCGGTTAAGGAATCGGGTAAACTACGAGAGTAATCGTATGTAGGGCTTCCCTTTTCTGCATCTACCCAGCGTTGTTGACTTAAATGTTCAAGAATTTGAGTTCGTTGTTCTAATGTAACCGCATCGTAATAGCCTTTTGATGCAACTCGGGTCATATCGTACATACTCGTTGTAACAACAGCTTTAACACGTTTATCAACGGCTGTGGCGTTAAGTGCAAAACCTCCAAAACCACAAATACCGATAATTCCTATTTTATTTCTGTCTACCGTTTTTTGTAATCCTAAAAAATCAACAGTAGCACTAAAATCTTCGGTATTGATATCGGGCGAAGCAATATTGCGAGGTTCGCCTGAGCTTTCGCCAGTATAAGACGGGTCGAAGGCTAGGGTTATAAAGCCTCGTTCGGCCATTTGATTAGCATACAAACCTGACGATTGTTCTTTTACTGCACCAAATGGGCCACTAATGGCAAGCGCTGCTAATGGTTCATTACTGCTATTTTTAGGAACGTATAAATCCCCCGTTAATAAAATTCCATAACGGTTTTTGAAAGTTACTTTTTGACGGGTTACCTTGTCGCTTAGCTTAAAGGTGTAATGGTCTTCCTGTACTGTTTGTTTCATATTTGCTGTTTTTTGTTTTGTTTGACTAAAAGCCTGTCCTAAAATCATTAAGGACAAAACTCCAATGATTGCTATTTTTTTCATAATCAACTGATTTAAAATGTTTAAATTTTTATCTTAATTGTTTTTGTCTGGTATTGACTTTCATATTTCAATAAATAGATTCCTTTGGGGAAGTTGCCCACGTTCAACGTGTTTGCTGTTGTTACCGCCAAAAGTTTCCCACTTATATCTATTAATGAGATTTTTCGGGCATCACCTCGGAAATGCAAAATTCCATCGTTTGTAATTCTACATTCCGAGCCAGTTTGTTCTATAAATCCAGTACCCGTTGGAGTTTTCAGTACTTCAAAAGTTATGACCGGATTATTTGAACCGAGCGCTGCTTTAAGACCAGTTGGATTGTCGATAAATCCAATGGGAGTGTAGCTGTACGATGTGGCAAATGTTTCGTAAAAGAGCACGATACAATTGGTATTGTAAAGCATCAAATCGCCTGCATGAATAGCTGAAGGGTTTTCGGGAGACGACGGAAGATTTCCTGAGAGATAATGATATTTTTCGTTTCCGTTTAATTCTGTCATGTTAACAGTTATGGGCAACAATGCGGTAAACGCTTTAGCAGTGGCATTATCGTAAGTTTTGGCAACATACGAAACAGAGCCGACAGTAATTTTAATTTTTACAGTTTCCTGGGCGTTCATATTTAATATTAAAGTGAGATAAACAGAAATTGTTATAATTATGCTTCTCATAATTGTTGTTATTCTATTGTTTTAATGATTTTTGCAGGAACTCCGGCTACCACAGTATTAGCCAGTACATTTTTATTCACAACTGCGCCGGCTGCCACTACTGCATTTTCGCCTACCGCAACTCCGGGTAAAATGGTAGCTCCGGCTCCTATCCATGCATTGCGTTTTATAAATACTGGTTTAACTATCAGTTTCTTTCTTTCAACGGGATTCAGCGGATGCCCTTCAGTAATTATATTTACATTTGGACCAATCTGAACTTCGTCTTCAATGGTTATCCCGCCAATATCTAGGAACGTGCAGGCATGATTGATAAAAACGCTCTTCCCAATACGGGTATTTATCCCAAGGTTGATATGAAAAGGAGTAAAAACGGTTGTACTGTCATCCACCTTGTAACCTGTAATTTTGCTTAAAATATTGCGCACCTCATTATTTTCAGTAGCATTATTCAGTTTCACCAATAGCTTTTTGGTATTGGCGACCGCTTCATGTATTACCGAAAATTTCGGGTCGGCAGGCGAAACGGCTTCGCCTGTTTGCAATCGTTTAAAAATGTCCATTACTGGTTTATTTTGCATTTTCAAGCACTGTTGTAATCATTTCTTTGGTATAAAGCAATTCTGCTCCCCACATTTTAGCCACCACAGATAGTTTTTCAACTAACATTGGAATATCGGCTTCGGGAATATTGCCTTCTTTTAAAGTTACCGGGGCGCCTATTTTTTTATACCAGTTTTTTAAGGCATCAATACCGGCATCAGAGCCCTGGACATTAAACATATTTTTAGCAAACTGGTCAAAACGTGCTGGAAGGTTGTTCTTCTGCCACTTCATCCAGGCTGGCATTATTATAGACAAACCAGCACCGTGAGCAATGTTGTATTCGGCCGAAAGGGTATGTTCAATGAAATGTGTGTCATAGCGGTTGTTTTCGACCCCACAGAATGTAGTAAAATTCAACGCCTGAGTGGCAGCCCATGCAAATTCGGCTCGGGCTTCGTAGTTGCCACCATCTTTAAGTAACACTTCGGTTGTGCGTATTACCGTTTTAAGGATGTTTTCGACATAACCGGCCATGTATTCGGGCAAATAGGTAGCAGAAAGGTACATGTCCAAACTATGCGCAAAAATATCGGCTGCAGAGTAAGCAAGGTATTCCTTTGTGACTGTAGCCTGTAATTCGGGATTAATTACCGAAACTGTGGGATAAGTTGCCGAACCTGCAAGACTGAATTTTTCTTTTGTTTCGTCTTTGGTGACTACAGCAAAATTGTTCATTTCGCTACCGGTTGCAGCCAATGTCATGATATCAAAAATCTTTAATGCTTTGTTAGGTACTGCTTTATAGGTGAAAAAATCCCAAACATCGCCTTCATAAGTAGCGCCGGCAGCTATTGATTTAGAGGAATCGAGTACCGAACCACCTCCTACAGCCAAAACCGCTTCGACTCTTTTAGTTTTGGCAATTTGAATACCTTCGTAAACCTTGCTCAGCAATGGGTTGCTTTGTACACCTCCCAATGCTTCAAAGCTGATACCATTTTCGGTAAGTGATTTTGCAATGGTATCGAATAGTCCACTTTTCTTAATTCTTTCCGAACCGTAAACGATTAATACTTTTGAAATACCATACTCGGAAATGTATTTTCCGATATTCTTTTCTTTTCCTTGTCCGAATTCAATTCGGGTTGGATTGTAATAAGAGAAAGCTTTCATTATTTTCAGTGTTTTTGTTTTTACTAATTGATAAAAATCTACACTGCAAATTTCGATGCAAAAATCAGAAAGAAATTACCCGGATTACGGTATTAATTACCATTTTTACTGATAATAAAACGGTGTTTTAGAATTGTTTTTAGAATACTTAATACTATAAAACTTGCTTTGATACCTATTAATTCCAGAACCGGTTGAATAATCATTAGCGAAAGAAACATTCCCATAAAAGTAGAAGTTGTTAAAATACCAGTGTACTCCCCCTAACTCCAAAAGGAACTAAAGATATAACCCATAGATTGGCATTGGGTATTAAAATTCCGATACCAAGACAGAAGACAAAAACCCCAACAATTACCTGCTAGATTATTTATTAGAAAGTACGGGGTATTTGCCCATAAGAGTGAGTGTTTCTGCTTGTTTAATCATAAAATCAGCCACATCTGCTCTAGCAATGGAACCAATATTCATTCCCTTAAAATAATTAGTTTCTACCCTATATT
>DATBXH010000313.1:0-15135 GCA_036514375.1 Bacteroidales bacterium
AATCCATTAGCCAATCCATCGATAGTCTTTTTCAGTTGCACAAGGAGATAATGGGACAATTGTCTAGCCTTGCCTCATATAACGACCCAAGTATCATGTTCATGGTTATTCCCATGGTGTCCGATGATGGCGATATTATTACCGGCACCAATGCCATTATGAAAAGGCTTGATAAGCTTATTCGCAGACAGCAGCAGCGGGTTGCGGAATCACGTATCGAAATGGACGATTCGTTTATCCGGCTTCGCGATTTTACCATCTTTACTTGTGTTGCACTTGTGCTTGCCGCACTGCTTCTTGCATTTATGACTGTTCGTTCTTTGGTACTTCCCCTCAATTATATCAAGAATATTCTGTTATCCATGAGTAAAGGGATCCTTCCCGGTAAAAAAATCCGTGAGAAGAGCGATGAAATTGGCGAAATGTCGAGAGCTCTTAACGAATTGGTTACAGGCTTGAAAGGTCTTTCAGGAGTTGCGCTTGAAATTGGCCGTGGAAACTATGATAGTAACTTTAAGCCGCTCAGCGAAGAGGATGTGCTTGGAAATTCCCTGCTGCGTATGCGTGACGATTTGAAAGCTGCAGCTATCGAAGATGCTAAACGTAAGAAAGAAGACGAACAACGTAACTGGGCATCCACCGGTGTGGCCAAATTCAGCGACATATTACGGCAAAATAACGACAAGCTCGATGTTCTTTCCTACGAGGTGATCAGTAACCTGGTGGTTTATCTCGATGCGAACCAGGGAGGTATCTTCCTTATCAATGATGATAACAAGGACGATGTTCATATCGAACTTGTTTCATGTTATGCCTATAACCGGGAAAAACACCTGGTAAAACGGATTAACATGGGAGAGGGCCTGATCGGACGTTGTATTCTGGAAAAAGAAACCATTTATTTAAGCGATATTCCGGACAATTATATTAAGATTACTTCAGGACTTGGCGATTCCAATCCGAGATGCCTCTTGCTGGTACCTCTGGCCATCAATGAAGTTGTATTCGGCGTAATTGAGATTGCTTCTTTCAGCGATATTCAGCCTTACCAGGTGGATTTTGTCGGGAAAATTGCGGAAATAATCGCTTCAACCTTACGTACCGTAAGGACAAACATGCAGACTTCGAAACTATTGGAGCAATCGAAGATTCAGGCCGAAGAGCTAGCTGCACAGGATGAGGAGATGCGCCAGAATATGGAAGAACTCCGTGCCACACAGGAGCAGTCCACCCGCAAAGAACGTGAACTTCAGGTTTCGCTCGAAGAATTGCAGAAGAAGATGTCCAATGGGAAGAAATAGAGGGAAAGGTTGAGGTAGAGTTTGAGTTTTTTGAGCGAAACTGTTAAACGATGAGGCATAATGTGATAGGTGTAATCAGAACACTGACTATGGATTTAATCTCTATATTCTTTTTACACAATCTTCCAAAATCAGTACTCTTCTATTTCTTTTTCTCTCTCTTGTAAAATGAGGATAAGTCAGTTGCTACCGCAATGTGAGTGGTCGATCCGGCCACATGATAAGTAGCACGTGCAAAGCTGATCTGGAAACGCGAGATGGAAAGCCCGAATCCCCATGATAATCCTACAGTCGAAGGATGAGAGTCAAGCTTTAATTCCTGGCGCCGCTGGTAATTATATCCGGCCCTGATGTAAAAGCTCGATACCGGAATAAACTCAACTCCGAAAATAAGATGCCGCATCACATTATCGGCAATTTTATCAATTACATGTTTGGTAACCGGCTGGACATCGGGTGTTAGATTTTGGTTGTCGTCCACAAGTGCAGGCGATGACATGTCCGGTGTTTCCAAATGTTGTGCTGTAATCGAAAACCTGAAAGGTGCATACCTCAGTTTTTGAGTAAAACCAGCCTGTATTTCGAAAGGAAGTGTTTCGTAAGTGGAATAGGTTTTGATCTGTGTGCCAAAGTTCCTGACAACAAGTGCCAGTGTATATAGTTTTCCGGGATTATGATATGTCAACCCGATGTCTGTTGAAAGGCCGACTGACTGATAACTTTCATAGATTGAAAGGATAGGGCGGGCATCGGCACCAATGCTTAAAAAGCTGTCAATAGGCTGCGAAACAGCGATGTTAAAAGCATATTCGGCAGCAGTAAAGGTTCCGGTAATAACACCATTCGGGTCGGCTTTGGTAAAAGTGCCGTAATTAATGTATTGAATTCCAAAAGCAATATTTTTTTTCTCATTGAGTTTACGGGCGTACGATATATATCCGTACTTCACACCGGCATAGTAATTCACGTAGTTCAGCGAGAGGTGATGATCCATGTCGCTGTTGAGTACCGATGGGTTGTGGTAAACAACCGACAAGTCGTCGTCGAAAGAAGATACATATTTTCCCCCTAAGGCTGCAACCCTGGGCGAACTTACCAGATTCAGAAACTCATAGGCATGCCGACCCCCTACTTGGGAATATCCAAAGAAATAAACAGGTGTGAGCAGAATCAGTACCAGCAGTTTCTTCATCCGGAAATTTGTTTCTTCAAAAGTAGGGTTTAAATGGTTTATAAAGAAACGCTGGTAAACGAATATTATTATTTGGTGAGAAATTCAAGAAATTTGGTTTCACCCTGATTTACCCACTCAATAAACCGATGATCGTCCCTGTTATACCTGGGAATAAAGTCGAGCAGTTTATCCAGTTCGAAAGATTCACATGCAATTCCGGCTCCGGCACGCACGGCATCCACCGAATTGCAACGTTGTTCAATATGCCCTGCAGTAGGTACCATAAGTACAGGTTTCCGGAGATACATGGCCTCGCAAACAGATTCGAAACCTGAAGTACTGGAAAAACCGATGCAATTTTTCATGTAAGCTAAAAACTTTACATCGCTGATGCGGTGGAAAAATAAATTGGGTTCAACTTCAAGATCCTCGGGTGCCTCTTTTTTATCCCAGAAGAAATGAGCCTTAAGGTCGGGATGATTTTTATGCCAGCGGATGATTTCCTCACTGTAACCTGCGTTTAACATATATCCAAGGATATAACCATCATCACCGGGAGTAAGATCAAGTACTTCTTTGCGCAACACCGGAGGCACTACAAATATTTTCTTTTTGGGGACATCCGGCATCGGAACAAAAGATAAAGCCAGGTTTTTTTCAGATTTATAAGCAGTCAGCCTGCTTAGAAAGTTTAACATCCATATCTGAAACCCGTGACCTTTTGGAAAAACAAAATCAGGATGCAACATCAGGAACTGGTGGCCAACACATATATATCGTACTTTGGGACGACGCAAAAACCACGTGATACCGGCAAGCATCTCATAAAAGTTGAGCACGACATCGGGTTTTTGTTCGTCTATTTTTTTCAGGATAAAAGAAATGCTCCTGAAATACGTCCTTAGGCGAGTTATATTGTAAATGATTGACCGGTAGATATGAATTCCTTTATTGTTTTGGGAAACCTGAAAATTCGGACTTTCATAGGTATGCACCTGTGTATCGATCTTCTCATAAAAAAACTTCGGAATTTCGCGAACTTTGCTTTTCCCAACCAACACTTCTGTTACTTCGTGACCGTTGCGCACCAGGATATCGCGCATTGAGATTGCCTGGGTCATATGCCCTCGTCCTTCGCCCTGAACAATAAAAAGAAAACGCATAATCGTTATATATTTCTGATCGATCAACGATTGCTTTGCAAAAAGCAACCATCCATCCGAGTATGTTACAAAAATAAAATTTATGTATCAAGAACTGCCAAAAATCCGGTAATTTCGTTTATTCTTCTTTCACCAGGTCGGCATAATAAATAATTTTCCATTCTCCCTTGTAATTCTCAGCCAGCGCAGTCAGCGATTCAACCCAGTCACCTGAGTTAAGATACAAAATGTCCTGGTACTGGGTCATTGCCGGGTGGTGAATATGTCCGCAAATAACGCCGTCGCATCCTCTTGAACGGGCAAGTTTAACCAGCTCTGTTTCGTAATCAGATATGTAGGCTACAGCGCTTTTTACTTTTTGCTTGATAACTTGCGAAAGCGAATAATACTGCAATCCGCGACGGATTCGCCAATAGTTATAAACTTTGTTAAGCCAAAGTAAAAAAGTATAGCCCACATCGCCCAGTTTTGCAAGCCAACGGAGGTTGGTGGTAATGGAGTCGAAAATATCGCCATGCAAAACCAAATATTTTTTGCCTTTACTTTTATAGATATAGTCTTTGACGAGCTTGAGTTCAGCAAATGCGAAGGGCAGGATGTTGTCAAGAAAATCGTCATGATTACCACGCAGGTAAATAACTTCCGTCTTATTCTTTTCCATCATTTTAAGTACAACCCTGAAAAACCGGGTATGTTTCTTTTTCCATTTGCCTCCTTTGCGAAGTTGCCAGCCATCGATAATATCACCGTTTAAGATTAAAGTGTCGCAGGTATTGCTTTTCAGAAATCTTGAAACTTCCTTGGCCTTGGAGGATTTGCTGCCAAGATGAATGTCAGAAAGAACGATTGTTTTATAATGGTTATGTTTCAGCATATTTTCTGTAACAAAGAAATCAGGTTTGAGGCACTCGAAGGTAAATTTAAAGTTAAAAAATCATCAACAAATATGAAAGTGCACATTTTTTTTGAATAATTGTATACTTTCGTTCCGGTTTTACAAAAGGTTTATAAATTCGAAATTCAAAACCATTAGACCGTGGATTCGCTAAACACTACCAAAACTAAAATTGCATTTATCATTAATCCCAAATCAGGGACAAACAAAAAGCATAACTTGCCGGAAATCATAACGGAAGTGCTTGATCAGAGCAAATTTCAAACCGATTTCCTGTTTACGAAGTGTGCCGGACATGCTACCGAACTTGCCAAACAATTGATTGTTCAGGGATATAAGAGAATAGTTGCCGCAGGTGGAGACGGTACCGTAAATGAAGTGGCAAGATCATTGGTAAATACGGATGTTGTACTTGGTATTCTTCCATGCGGATCAGGCAACGGACTGGCGAGGTTTCTCAAGATTCCGATGAAACTGAAAGAGGCTATTGCCCTTCAGGGTACCGGTTCGGAAATCAGCATCGATTTTGGATTGATTAACGATAATCCCTTTTTCTGTACTTGCGGTGTCGGTTTCGATGCGCATATCGGTAACAAATTTGCACAAAGCCATAAACGGGGTTTCTTTACGTATGTGAAAGAGACAGTAAAAGCCTTTTTTAATTATAAGCCAAAGAAGTACAAAATCAAGGTGGACGGTGAGAAACTGAAAACCCGCGCATTTCTTATTACGGTTGCCAATGCCGGTCAGTATGGTAACGATGCATATATTGCTCCCCAGGCTGATATCACCGATGGAATGCTGGACTTATGCATATTAACTCCATTCCCCAAACATAAGGCGTTTCATCTTGGGTACAGGCTTTTTAACCGGACCATGGACAGATGTTCCTATATAAAAGTAAGAAAAGGACAAACCATTACCATTAAACGCAAGAAAAAAGGCGAGGTACACCTCGACGGCGAACCGGCCATAATGGGTAAGAAACTCAAAATCCGCATTGTTGAGAAAGGATTGAAAGTGATTATACCTGAATAATGTGCTAATTTGCCAATAGTTGTTGGTTGTTAGATAAGAGCTAATAACCAACAACCATCTTTCAAACATTGGCACATTAGCAAATTAGCACATTGTTTCATTTCTTTATACCTTCCATCACATAATAAGCTGCCGGACAAACGTACGTGTTTTTAATGGTTAGTTTCAGGATTTGATAAAATCTGGAGCGATCGGTATGGGGGTATTCGCGGCAAGCTTTAGGCCGGTTTTCGTAAACCATGCAATAATTTTCATTGTCGAGAAAAGGACAAGGTGTTTGCGTGAACACGTAATCATTTTCTTCATCTATTTCAAGGTATTTCTCAATAAACTCCGAAGGTTTTACTTTAAGTGCTTTGGCAATCCTTTCAATATCTTTATGGTATAAGGTTGGGCTAATACTTTTGCAGCAATTGGCACATTGTAAACAATCGAGTTCGCTGAATATTTCCTGGTGAAGTGATTGTGCAAGATCGTCCAGTTTATTGGCCTGCTTTTTGTTGAACGAGGCTACCCATTGTTTGTTCTGTTTCTCGGATTTTTCGGCCAACTTCTTAAGCTCTTCCGGATGTATGAGGCGGTAAGACATGATTACTGGAATGATACGTTAATTTTGTAACAGATTACGAGTTTCTCCTTTTCTTAAAATTGTTAATAGAGTCCAACTGTGTAAGTACCAACCCGCCGATTACCACGACAATGCCTATCCAATTATGAAATAATAGTCTTTCCTTTAATAACAGGAACGAAAAAAAGGCTGTTATTACAGGGATCAGGTTGGTAAATATATTGGCTCTGACGGCACCGAATCTTCTTACTCCGTTCGTATACAGTAAGAATGCCACGGAGGAGGCAAAAACAGCAAGCTCCAGGATAGGAATGGCTGCCTTAACTGAAACCATAGACGAATTCCAATCCTTTACATCATATACCAAAACGAGAGGCAGAAACATGATTGCCCCAATCGTGTTTTGCCACGAAATCAGTGTAAACGGGTTGTATTTGTCAGTCAGTTTTTTTAATAAAACAGAATAGAACACTGCTCCTGTCACAGCCAGACTCATTAATAATACGCCTTTTACGGAAGTTTTAAACTCGAAATCTTTATTCATAATCACCAGGATGACACCAAAGAACGATATGAAGATACCCACGATATTTTTAACATGAAGTTTTTCATGCAATATGAAAAAAGCGGCAACCGGTACAAGCAACGGAACAAACGAAATGATTACGGCAGCAGCTGTCGGTGTCATGATTTGCATTCCAAGGCTTTCTCCGATAAAATAAAGGAAGGGCTCGAAGAATGCCAGAAGCAGTAAAAATTTAATATCCTGTAGCCTGATCTTTTGAAGTTTTTTAAAAGTCAATGAAAAAGCAAATAAAAGAACGGATGAGATCAGCAATCTGGTAAAAATAGTTGTAAAAGGCTGGAGATAAAGATAAACGTCTTTATACCAAATAAATGAAAAACTCCAGAAGATCATAGCGAGGAGTATTCCGATGTAAGCTATTGCTTTTCTATCTTTTAACATGTATTCTTATTTAAAAGCTCAAAGATAACGGTATAATATGAATCCTGTTATGATTTTTGCCGTATGCCCCCCAGTAACAAAATTACCTTTCCTTTGATGACCTATATCACCGGGTCAAAGGCCGTTGCGAAACGATTAATATCTAATTTTAAATTCCTTAAAAAAATTTTTTATTCCTGATTAAACCTTTTGAAAGGTTTGATATCTAACAGAACATAAAACTTAAAATTTTTAGAGTTTAACTTAAATTTAAATGTATGAAAACTTCTAAACTTCATTTGTTAGCAATTTCTTTCTTAGTTGGCCTTTCAATAACTGCCTGTAAAAAGAGTGACAATACCAGTAATACTTTAACAGGAACAGAGGTTACCGCTTCACAGGACGCAGAAGCACAGGATGCCCAATCTGATAATGTTGATCAAAGTGTGGATAACATTGCAGATGCCCTCGAAGCAAATAACTTCTCTGCACTAAAATCAACTGAGGTTGGTGGTCCTACCTGGACTATAAGTTCAAGCGATACCACAACCTTCCCCAAAACAATTACCCTGACTTTTGCAACAGACACGACCATTAATGGGGAAACATTCAAACAAACAGGTACGATAACTATCGTAGTATCGTTGACCCAGAACAAATGGCCGTGGAGAAATTACATAAAAAGGACCATCACATTTTCCAATTTTAAAACGGAAAATGACAGTGCCTCCTTTGCCGTTAACGGTACCCGCGTAATGACCAGGAAAGAAGTGAGTATTAGTCCTGCGATTACTCCAAATAACTTCCTTACACTTACAAGTTTAAGATTATCTGTTCTGGATTCTATCAAATCAAACATGACTTTCGGGATTACTTGCGGAAGTTTCACCGGAAGTTTCACAAGAGATGTTAACCGTACCCGTCAGGCAATTGCACATTTCGAAAAGATCGCAAGTACCAGGATTTGGCATCAGGTGTATCTGAAAGATACTTTAATTTTCAAAGGTTCTGTAACTGGAACAAACCTTATGGATTCTACTTATAGCCGTGTTATTTCGGAAAACAATCCTATTACCTTTACCCGTTGTGCATTACTTGTTCCGGTTATTTCGTCCGGTGAGCTGACGATTACCCGCGACACGCCTAAAGGTACCAAAGAGGCTGTGATTACTTATCAGAAAGAAGAGTGCAAAACGCTTGTAACTGTTACCACTTCAGGTGGCAAGATCAGACAATTTGAACGCAGAGTTAACAGATTATATAAGAAATGGTGGTAAGCGAAATGCTATTTTGATAAAGAGAAACCCCGGGAAGTCCGGGGTTTTTTGTTTTGTAAGAGATTCCCGGATGCGGATGATCCGAAAAATAATTTGGTAAAAAATACGGAATTTTTTTGTTGGCTTAAACCTTTACCATATACCTCAGTCTAAACGGTACAAAAGGGAAAAAAACAATAATAACCTAAATCTTATCTTTATGAAAACAAGTAAAATTTTGTATTTATGGGTATTATCCGTAATGTTAGGGTTAGCAATACATGGTTGTTCAAAGGACAATATGAATGGCCCCGGTTCTTCCTCTGCAATAACAAGTAGTGATATTTCCGTGGCTCAGGATCAGGAATCGCAGGATGCGATTGTCGATCAGGTCAACATGGATGCAGACAACTCTTTGGATCTCATGGAAGCAAACAATTTTAATCTCTCGGCAACAAAATCAGCCAGCGATTGCTCGACGGTAACCATTTCCCCAAAGGATACCATTGTATTTCCAAAAACCATTACCATCACTTATAATTGTGTGGATACGGTAAACGGAGAGTATATGACCCAGACCGGACAGTTGGTCATTTTGATAGATACCATTCCGGTCGGCAAAAAGCTTCCGTGGCGTGCCCATTTGAAACGAAGTATTACATTCGTTGATTTTAAAGTTACAACGGATAGTTCGTCTTTTACCATCAATGGAACACGCACTCTTTATAGGATGGCCTCAACTTCAAAGACTTTGAATAGCCTGAACAAGAGGACTGAAGTTAAGGATTCCATTGCTTCCAGATTAACTTTAAATATCAGCAATGGTTCATCAAGCTTGGTTGCAACCCGAAACTCGAACAGAACACGTGATGCCATAAATTATTACAATCGCTTAACGACAACTGGTTACTGGCATCCTGAAGTTTCCAAAGACACCATCATATTTACAGGTACTATTTTTGGTGTAAATACAATGGGCAACAATTACAGCCGGACGATCACAACTCCGTTTGTCTATACTCACTGCCCGTTCTGGCCTTATAATATTGTCATCCCATCGGGTGCGATAAACTTTACAGTAGGGACTAACACACTTATTGTAAGTTATTCCGCCGATGGTTGTAAAACCACAATTACCATAACCAAGAATGGGAAAACAAGAATTATCAATCGTCGCATTGGAAGAAAGTTTTATCCCTGGTGGCGTCCATAATTGAGTTTAATGATTAGGTATTAGTTTGAATTTAGACTTTCCGGGTCCCTCGACTTGGGAAGTCTTTTTTATTGCTTTTCCGGCAGATATTTCCAGAACCGTTTCGGCAACAGTTTTTTATGAAGTGTTGGGTTTATCCGTTCTTTGATGGCAATGTGCTCGAAGTAATTTTTCCACATGGATTGAAATAGTTTTTCATCGCTGGCCAATGCCGAATCGCTGAGTTTTCCTGTTACCGGGTCAATCATGCTATCGCCAAACCTGATTTCAGTCACTGTTTTTAGATCGTAGTAATAACCGTATTTGCGGCGAGTATCGTAAACGATCCATGGTTGATCGGCAAAGCGGTTTTCAAAATGCCTGATGGTAAGCGGTAATACATTGTACTGCGGGTCAAAGCTTGCAAAGTAAATGTTGTCCGCAGTTTTCTGGAATCTTACAAATTGGCGCACACGCTCCGTTTCTTTGGTCACTTTACGAAAAAGTTGCATCACTTCTACTACTGTTGCATCGCCAAAGTTATTTTCAATGCTTACCTTGCTTTCCAATGCCTTTTGGATGTAACGATAGAGTAACATTTCAACATCAGGCAATTCCGACAGATAAACAAGAGATAGCACTTTACATGCTTCGTCAGATATTTTTTTATGTAACCCTTTCCAAACCCTGTCGGCCTTATTCTCATCCGTAATTACCTCATGGTTTTCCGCAAACAGGTAAGTTTGCTGAAGTTCCCGCCCCAGAATCTTATCCGGCACAATTTTCTTTTCGTATGAATCGAAAACAGCGGTAAGAAAACCCTCAAAGGTTTTATCGTAAATGAATAAGTACATACCGATTTAAAACGGAAAGGTATAAAATTGACCGTTATCATCATAAATGTTTGTGAAAGCAACTTGAGAAGTTCTTTTTTGTGTAAATCCTTGTATCTTTATCAGACTAAATCCATCAATCCCTTAAAAATGAAAACAATAATCAAACCGAAGATTTCTCGGGAGAGCCTCCTCATCCTGATCTTTACACTATTCACCTTTGCTTTCCATTTACTTACAGCTTTAAATTACGGATTGCATCGCGATGAATATTTATACCTGGCTTTTTCAAAGCACCCTGACTGGGGATACTTCTCTGTTCCTCCTCTCATTGGTGTATTTTCAAAGCTAATCTATTTATTATTTAATGGTTCCGTGCTTGGAGTTAGGTTTTTCCCCGCGTTAACCGGTGCGTTAACGGTAATGATCATCGGATTAATTACCAAACGACTGGGAGGTAAAGCTTTTGCTATAACTGTTGCATCTCTGGCTTATATATTGTCGCCGTCTTATCTTCGGGTAAATACATTGTTTCAGCCCGTTACTTTCGAACAATTCCTATGGATATTAGCAGTTTATGTCATCTTCAGGTTGATTATCGATGGAAATCCGAAATTATGGCTATGGTTCGGTTTGGTGATGGGGATTGCCATTCTTAATAAGTACCTGGTTGGATTGTATGCTGCATGTTTATTACTTTCGATGCTGTTGCTGACACAGCGTAAATATCTGTTCACACGTTATTTTCTGATAGCCGCAGGGATCGGTCTGATCATTATTTTTCCGAATCTGGTATGGCAATATAATCATAACTTTCCCATATTCACCCATCTTGCAGAGCTAAATAAATACCAGTTACAGAATGTTAAAGTATCGGAATTCCTGTTTATGCAACTTGGCATGCACTTGCCCGGTGTTATAGTTTGGATTACCGGATTGATCGGTGTTCTGTTTTATTCGAGGATGAGGGATCTTCGTGCCATTGGTCTTACTTTTATCTTTGGAATGATTGCTCTTATCCTTTTTAAGGGCAAAGGATATTATACACTGGGTTTGTTTCTGCCTTTGTTTGCGATCGGTGGCGAACGGCTTGAAGCATATTGGAGGTCCCGGAAGACATTACGCTATGGTCTTGTAGTACTCATGTTTTTGCTTGCATTGCCTATGGTGCCATACAGTATACCTGTTTTATCTTACCCACAGCTCGAGAAATATGCCGGATCAACAGGTAAATATTTTGGTAACCTGCCGCTCATATGGGAGGATGGAAAAGTACACCCCATTCCCCAGGATTTTGCAGATATGACTGGTTGGAATGAAGTTGGCAGAATGGCTGTTCAGAGTTATTTAAAACTCGATGAGAATACAAAAAAGCATTGTGGTTTGTATGGAGATAATTATGGGCAGGCAGGTGCCATCATGTATGCATCAAGAGGTATGAATCTACCGGAACCTCTTTGTTTTAGCGATAATTTTATGTTCTGGGCGCCGGATAGTTTGACTTTTAATTCTGTTATTTATATTGACGATAATATTGACGATGAAAAGAAACTTTTCCATCACATTGATACCATCGGAACTATCCGGAATAAATATTTCAGGGAGAATGGAGTATCTGTGCTTTTTATGTCAGAGCCAACGGATTCGCTGAGAAAGGTATATGATCGGAAAATCGTTGAGATTAGAAAGGTATATTTCAGAAAGTAAGGATAAAGCCACAGCCGACGGCCCACAATAGTCTGTTGATTGTCGATCGTCGACCGTGTTCTAATATCATCCTTTCACGTCAATCAGAATCTTTGATATAGTTCCCGGGTTGTCGTTCCAATATTTGAAAGCTGCCGGGGTTTCCCGGAAAGGAAATATTTTGGTGATCATGTCTGTAAAAGGTTTTTCCTTTCGTTCGAACATGGTAATCACCGACGGAAACACTCTGAGCGCGTTGCGTGATCCATAAATGTTGAGTTCCTTGCTGACGATCAATTGGGTTTTAATACCGGTTTCGTTTTTCGAATAGCCGATGGAAACTACCCTGCCGGCAAAAGCCACCAGATCGAGAGCCATGTTGAAGGTAACCGGTGTACCGGCGGCCTCAATTGCAATACTGGCACCCTCGTTGTTTGTAAGTTGCATTACTACGTCTTTGGCGTTTTCCTTTGCAGAGTTAACCGTATAAGCAGCCCCGAATTTTTTTGCTACAGCCAGTTTGGCATCGTCAATATCGAGAGCAATTACAGTAGCTCCTTTACGGACAGCGGCACATAACGCTCCCATTCCAATCGTGCCGCAACCAAGCAATAAAACGGTGTCAGTTTCGCAAACTTCTCCGCGGTTTGCTCCGTGATACCCGACACTCATGGGTTCCACAAGGGCAAGCTCCTGTAATGTTAACTTCTTACTTCCAAAAACCTTTTCGAAAGGTACCGAAATACGTTGTGTTAACGCCCCGTCGCGTTGTACACCAAGTGTTTGATTAAACTGACAACAATTAACACGTCCCTGCCTGCACGAAGGACATATACCACAATTGGTATATGGCGAAACTGTAACATTATCACCCTTTTTTATGGTATCTGGCACGGAAGCACCTTTGTCTATAACAACCCCACTGATTTCGTGCCCTGGGATGCGTGGTAACGTTACAAACGGCATCAATCCTCGATACGAATTCAAATCACTTCCACAGAGTCCTATATAATGGACTTCAATCAAAACATCTGTTGCACTTATAATGGGTTCAGCAATTTCCATTGCGTCAACTACACCCTGTTCCTTAATAGCAAAAGCTTTCATCTTACTTCGAAATATATTATAACTTAAATTTTCAGCTTATAAGCTTTAATCGCATTCTCGCCCAGAACCCTTGCTTTTTCTTTTTCCGGGAAGTCTTTCATATAATCAATTACAATACTCAAGACCTGGGAATAATTACCGGCCAGCTTACAAACCGGCCAATCCGACCCGATCATGACCCGGTTCGTTCCAAAACTTTTAAATATCACATCCAGATAAGGATAAAAATCTTCAGGTTTCCATCCATTCCAGTATGTTTCTGTTACCATCCCCGAAACTTTACAGTATACGTTTGGGTGAGCAGCCAACTGCTCAATATCTTCCTTCCAGGGTGAAATCTTTTTATCCCTGATATATGGCTTGGCAATATGGTCGAGTATGAACGTTTGTTCCGGAAATTTCTCCACAAATTTTATAGCGTGTGTGAGATGCCGCGGGAAAATCAGAATGTCATAAGCCAGATCGAACTGTTTGAGTGTGGCTATGCCCTGAAGAAAATTCTTCCCAAGGATAAAATCACTCTCAGGCTCATCCTGCACTACATGACGAACACCAACAAACCTGGGATGTTTCGAATATTTTTTGAGTTGTTCCTCCAAATTTGACGATTGAAGGTCCACCCAACCTACCACGCCTTTGATAATATCGTAACGATCAGCCAGCTTAAGCAACCATTCTGTTTCTTCAATACTTTGCCTGGCCTGCACAGCAACAGAACCGCTAAATCCGGCTTTTCTTAATTCTTCATCAAGTTGAGGAGGCATGTGATCCTTCATAATGGTTTCCATTCCGCCACACATCCAACTGTACTCTTCTTTTTTGTAAATCCAGAAATGTTGATGACTGTCAATTTTCATCAGGATATATTTTATTTTTTACAGGAACGCTAACTGCTACTACTTATTCCATTTTAAAAATCCGTTCCATCAACCGCCATTTTTCATCGGCAGTTGCTTCGGCAGAGGTATTCTGAAACTGTGCCATGTGTGCTTCCCATTCGGACTGACGAGGTTTCTTTGCCAGTTCGGCCATGGCCTTGTCGTGGTCGAAATCCGGTACCGTGTCCATGATCATAAACAACCGTGTTCCGATCAGGTATATTTCCATGTCGAGAATGCCCACTTCCTTCATTCCCTGCGTAATTTCGGGCCAAGCTTGGCCTTTTGAGTGTGCTTTTTTATAAGCAGCAATCAATGCGGGATCGTTGCGCAGTTCCAATGTTTTACAGAAACGTTTGAAAGAGGTATAAGTTGTTTTTTCGAGGTATTCCATAGTTAAATAAGCTTTTTAAATTAACAAATCAAGGCTCTCTTGCTCTTTCAAAGCATAAAGAGCTCTGATAGGTATAAATTAATGTGATGCTATTGGTCCGTTATGATGTCCTTCGAAAAGTGGTCCCGATGGCTTGGAACCAATAAATGAGTAATAAGCTATGAATAAATAGCTGATTATTGGAATGATCATTGCCAGTGCCATACTGTGCGTTTTGTCTGAAATTAGCCCCATAATTGGAGTCCACACTGCACCACCAATGATAGCCATGATGATCATGGAACCTCCAAGTTTTGTGTTTGGTCCCAATCCTTTTATACCAAGTGCAAAAATAGTAGGAAACATAAGTGACATGAAGAAGCTGGACATAACAAGTGTTATACCTCCCATTATACCTGGATTTAAAACTGCATTAGCAACCAGTGCTATGTTGATAAAGCTGTAGATACCCATGAGCTTTTTAGGTTCAACTACTTTCATCAGAGCAGTGGCGACGAACCGTCCGATGCCAAACACTAATAGTGAGATGAAAAGGTAAATTCCTGCTTCTTTTTCCGGCTTGTGTAAGTAATCCTTGACATATTGTATAAGAAAGCTCCATGTTCCCACCTGCGCCCCAACGTAAAAAAATTGGGCAAGAACTCCCTTATAGAAATGAGGGTATTTGAAAAGGGCTGATAACTTGCCATGATTTTGCACTTCCT
>DATBXH010000314.1:0-3227 GCA_036514375.1 Bacteroidales bacterium
AAACCTGACACTATGTTGGGAAAATCATTGCCGGAAACGATACTGAAATTAACCCCCAATAGCCTTGAAATCAGTTCGTGATCTTTTTTTTGTTCCAGCAGAATGAATACGCTGTTTTCCTTATGTTTCATTGATAAGCGAATTGATGAGTTTCACAAAATCCTTAAGAATGACTGGCTTTGAAACAATACCTCTTGCTCCGTACCGGATGCCATGCTGATGCAATACAGGACTTGGTTTTGAAGAAAGAATAAGGAAAGGAATCTGAAGCTTGTGGATCGTTTTACACCGGTCCCAGATGTCCGTATCAAACCCTGCTATGTCTATTAGGATGATATCAAACGCAGGTGCAGCCAGCAAATTATCAATGGCCTGATAATCCCCGGCAGCAACGCAGGAAAACCCGAACTTGCTTAAAGCATCGGTAAGAAGTTCGATGTTTTTAGGATTGTGGTCAATGATAAGAATCCTTCGATTATTCGTTTCCATGTCCTTCGTAATGCTTATTCCTACACCCATTCGGGAACCCCTGAAAGAATACCACGAAGGTTCACCAGAGGTTTGCCGACGACAATTCCATTTGAAGTAATTTCAAATTCGCGAAGTGTTTTTTCGAAGTCACTAAGGCGTTTCTTTAACACCCCGATAGCTTTGCGCAACATACCGTTGATTTCGAGATACCGAATGAAAATAATATTGTCAGCCAGATAGCTTATCTGTTCTTCGGTTATTTTAAAATCGCCCGTTATGTTTCCAACCTCACTAAGTAAAAAAGTAATTATACCCAAACTTTGGAGATGCTTGCAAAGGGCATGCATTTTCTCAACAATGTCCTGCCCTTTCAGAGAGAGCTTAAACCCGGCAGTACTGTCGATAACAACCAGGGAAACTTTCCTTTCCGAGGCATGTTTTGAAACCATGTGCAGGAATTCGTCAGCCGAGTATAAAAGAGGTTCCATTTTGTTAATATGTAAAAGGCCTTTATCAATCAATCTGCCGGCATCAATATTGATATTCCGGCAACGTCGCAGGATCATATCGACTTCTTCCTCAAACGTATAGTAATCGGTGCTTAAATGCATACTGCCCAAACTATTTACAATTTGCATGGCAAATGTCGTTTTACCTACACCCGATGGGCCACTGATCAAGTTGATTGTAGCCGCGGAAATGCCACCTCCCAATAATTCATCGATCGCATCAATGCCCAGTGAATATTTTTTATCGGGGATTTCCAACATATTGGGACTGGGCATCACATTGGGGAATACATTGATTCCGCCATGGCGTATTTTAAACCCATGCATCCCTTTCATGAAATCCGATCCCCTCAGTTTAACGACCTCCAAATAGCTTCCATGTCTATTGCCTTTGAGATTGATCACCGTGTCGGCAATAAACTGAAGGTCATCGTCGGGTGCAAGATTACTGTGTTCCGTGGTAAACAGCACTGTAGCCTTGTTTTCCTGCAAGTAATGCAAAAACGATAATACCTGCTTTCGGAACTGAAAATTATCGGTAGATAGAAATTTAAATTCGGTCATGGCGTCAAGAAAGACCCGCGATGGTTTTATTTTCTCAATCGCTTCAACGATAAGATGTGTGGTCGGTTCCCGTTCTACTTCTGCCGGGGTAAAAATGTCGTAACTTTCCACTTTGGAGAAGTATTCGGGGTCGGGGCTTAAATCGAGAAACGAAATGTTATCGACAGTGAGACCTAGCAATCCGGCATTCTTCTTAATATTAGCCACTGGTTCGCCCAGGGTAATAAATAAGGTGCTTTCGCCTTTGGCAACTCCGGCCAGCAAAAAATGAATTCCAAAAGTAGTTTTGCCAACACCGGGTCCGCCCCGCAACAGATTGGTGCTTTGGGGAAGGAAACCACCATTCAGGATTTCATCAAATTCTTTGATACCGGTTGAAAATTTTGGAATATTGTCAGCATTCATAATTCAACGGTTTAGGTTAGAGGAGGCAATTGATTGGTCGTATAAAACACAAGAGGCTGAAAATCTGAATCATTTTGTTGCTTAAATGTACAAAATGTTAATCAGAAATCAAAAAATTAATTCCCTGGTATTTCGGAACTATGTGATTTCACATAGCTTCAGGCGATCATGGTTTCATCACACTCCCTAAATCCAGCGAAGCGGGCAGAGGTGTTAAGTTCTAATTATATTGATTTGTAAAATCTTAACCCCAACTCCTTAAGAAGGGTAATCTCCTAGCTAATGGCAAAATTTCTCATTTATCACTTTTCCAACCCCAACCCCTTAAGAAGGGGCTATAACTGGTTTCTAACGAATTAGGGAACCCTTTATCGAAACACAATTTCTTTAAGGGTTAACTTTTGTATTAAGAACTCTCATGTATATGGTTCTGTTATAGCCCCTTCTTAAGGGGTTGGGGTTGGAACCATAGGATATGAGAATTCATGCCATTAAATAGGCAATTACTCTTAAAAAAGGGCTATAACTTGCGCATTGCTAAACCAAGCACGATCAAAAATTGACTATAGTATGCCAATTGCCAGCCAGTTATCCTCAGATGCCATCTCTTTTAACACAAATTTTTGGGCATTCCTAACAAAAACAAACTGCAATCCGACAAAAATCAACTCGCATTTGTCAAATGCGATATCGCATTCGACAAATGCGAATTGATTTTCGTCAGATGGGAGATGTTTGTTATTGGTTGTTAAATCACAGTCGACGGTCTATTGCAATTGAATCAGGAATTTCTATTTTTGCGAATCCGGTTTGCCGGTGGTAAATGAGTAATTGCTTATTTAATGAAAAGATTTCTAATACTTTTGGTTTTAACCCCAACCCCTTAAAAAGGGGCTATAACAGTTTCGAACCCACACAGGGTCTAAACCCTTTACTCCCATCATGAGAACTTCATTGTTCTCACAGAAGAGAGGAAAAATGGGATTTGACACGCTCAAGTTATAGCCCCTTCTTAAGGGGTTGGGGTTGAAATGATGATAAATGAGAAACTTTGCCATTAGTTAAGAAGCTACTCTGAAAATGCCTTACAATTTAAAACAGAGTCTCATGTCTAAAACGAAGTTCAACCTTCGCATCGTATCCCGCAGGTTATTATTGTTTCTCCGTATATCATTTATCTCACTGTTTCTGCTCATTTGGCTGATCCCGTATGCCATTAGTCAGTCCGGGCAAGGTAACAACAGTTTGGGAATTAACCGGATTGTGAAAGTAGCATTT
>DATBXH010000315.1:0-3220 GCA_036514375.1 Bacteroidales bacterium
CCATCCGGTCCCGCAGGACCTTCGCAGGATGTTCCCAGCCACATCAACAGGGCACCAATGGTCGTGCCCGTAAAGAGTCTGAAAAAATTTGATTTGAACATAGTTATAGTTTTTTAATAATTATTTTCGACGGTTTAAAATTAGTAATAGTCCAACACTGGCTAATTAAAAGGGAGGTGTAATTTTGGGGGATTTTAACAGAAGTAATCTGTAGTTTAAATCGATAAATATCGATTTCCAAATGATATAAATCGATATTTGTATTCTTTAATTCTTTACAACATATGAATCAATTCATTCGCTAAACTCCTGATAACCGTTAAGTATGCTTTTAAAACTGGCTCCCGGCTTCATTCCGATTGTACAAAAATAAATGTGAACGATCATAAATATAGAACCTAAAAAACCCATAATAATATGCAGTAAATCAGTAAGCACAATGCCTGGAATACCTAATATTTTATTTATAATTAGTTGAGGGAAGAGCATCGCTATTCCTGTTAATATGATGATGGGCATAAAAACAAACATTACCACTACGTAAGACAATTTCTGCAATGGGTTAAATT
Source organism: Bacteroidales bacterium (assembly GCA_036514375.1). GTDB lineage: Bacteria > Bacteroidota > Bacteroidia > Bacteroidales > JAAUTT01 > JAAUTT01. The sequence continues at coordinate 570 of DATBXH010000315.1, forward strand.
TCCTTTCTTTACTCAAAGGAAACGGAGGTTTTTCTCCTTTAAATAATCCGGAGCAATAAAACCTGAACTGAGCCTTAAGTTCCTTGAAAAAATTATTGAATTTAAGCAGATAGTATTTATAATTACCGGATAACAAATTGCCGACCATAAAAAGTAAATAATTAAATACTAATATAATTCCACAAACATTATGGAGACTCACTGCGAAATCAAAGCGAATGCCAAAAATTCCATACTGCATGGAAAGGCCAGTTATAATTAACATGAGAAACATCAAGGCGTTAATCTGATGCCAAATTCTCAACCATTTGGGATAAAAATATATATACTGTATCATATACTATTTTTTTGAAGTTCTTAAATATATGTGTATTGCTATTCCTAATAAAATGATCACAAATATGACTACACTAACCACATTCAGAAAATAATTCCGATTAGCCCCAATTACGTATGATTTATTGAGAATAACAGCATTAAAAAATCCATTGTTACTAATTTGCTCTTTTGATTGGTATTTATAAAGCGTTTGTCTGAGTAATGAGTTGGTCGAGTGACATTCGACGCAGCGCTTCACAGCCTTTGACTTAGGCTGTATATTGTGCGCTACTAGAATACTATCGTTCACCCTCGCATGGCATTCGATACATCTGACATTCTGAAAATGGATCCGCTGGTTAGGTAGCCAGTCATGCTTTTGAATTATATTTGGATTATGTTTATCCAAAATAAGATTATATCGCCTTGTGTTTGCATGACAACTCAAACAAATTGAATTATCATATTCAATCGTAGTTGCTTTTACTTTGTAGGTATGGGCATCGTGACACATCCAGCAGCTAAAGTTTTCAGCGTGTTTAGTTGCATGCACACTTTTCTCATAGTCTGCTTCAATTAAGTCAAATTTGTAAACAACAGCTACAGAATCTCCACTGTGGCATTCGATACAACTTGCAATTTCTTCAAATCTGGATTTCTCTGAATGCGGAAAAATTTTAAATCCATCCGAATGGCAACTGATGCATTGAAATTTACGATGATTACACCGGGCGAAATCAGACGTATCAATCAAACAATTGGTACACATCATCTTTTTATAAACCTTGCCATTTTCATTGTTAAGCAGCAGATAAAAAGCATTGGCATGACAGTTAAGACAATACCTGTTACCTATTAATGATGTATCAGGTATATTCCCGGGGAGCAGATTTGTCTTGGCTGACAATCTATAAAACGAAAAAATAAAACTTATAAAAAAGATAATTAGCAGACAGCGATTCATTTTCATACATAAAGTTTGGTTAGTAATTAAACGTCGTAGTTAAAATTAATAAAAATTTGAATGATTATTAACTTAATCGATATTTTTATGTTCTAACAATGACAATCATGATCAGACAAGATTTAAGTGTTTAATAACCTTATGAACTTAAAAAAGTTGACATCCTTTTTTCTTCCAACTTATTTCGTTAGTTTGCACCTCGAAACAGAACGACTATGAAGGTTCTTATTGTAGAAGACGAACTTGAATTATCAGAATCCATTCAATCCTACCTGAAGAACGAAGGGTACGTATGTGAATATGCACTGAGTTATGATTCCGCTATCGAAAAAATAACATTATACCTGTATGATATTGTTATTGTTGACTTAAACCTTCCGGATGGCAATGGTATCCAAATCATCAAAAAACTAAAAGAATCGAATTTTGAAGGAGGTATTATCATAACGTCTGCCCGCCATTCATTGGATGATAGAATATTAGGGTTAAATAGCGGAGCAGATGATTATTTAGTAAAACCATTCCATCTGGCCGAACTTAATGCAAGGATTAAATCGTTAATTCGCAGGGTATTGTTCAAAGGTGGAAACACGTTAACATTCAAAGAGATTCACGTAAAAACGGACGAACATCTTGTGTATATCAACGATAACTTATTGGAACTCACAAAAAAAGAGTTCGATCTGTTACTTTTCCTGATTACTAACAAAGGGCGGGTACTTTCAAAGGAATCAATTGCAGAGCATCTTTGGGGTGATTATATTGACTCGGCCGACTCATTCGGATTTGTTTACGCTCATATCAAAAACCTCAGAAAAAAATTGCTAGATAATGGTGTTGGCGATTATTTACAGACAGTTTACGGTGTTGGATATAAATTTACTGAAAATTGAACCTACTTACTAAAACAATTTTATTTTTCCTTACCATCGCTTTTTTTATTCTGTTTATCGGAGGCATTGGCTTCTATTTCCTGTTTAAAACAATGGTAAACCGTGAGGTAAAGATGGAGCTGATCTCGGAAATGCATCAATTGATGTTCAAACCGGAAATAAATAGTTTACACTCCGATTCCATTTATTTTGCATTACCTAATCAATACCAAATAGTTAAAATTAAGGAGGTTAAAAATCCCAAGTTTGTTTTTACCGACACACTGTTGTTTGACAATATCATGCAACGCTACCAATCATACCGGATGTTGCGTTACCAAACCAAAATTAACAGCAGAGCATATCAGATCACTATTTCAAAATCACTAAATATATCAGATAAGCTCATTGGTAACGTAACCATTGTAATCATCTTTCTTTCAATTGTTTTTATGCTGTGCATTGTTATCTTCAATAACTATTTTTTTAAACGTATA
>DATBXH010000316.1:0-6764 GCA_036514375.1 Bacteroidales bacterium
AGTTTGTTTTGCCCGCCGGTGTGAAAGGTATTGTTACCATCGGCTTTATATCCGCATTGGTTGCTTCTTTGGCGGCATTCTTCAACTCCTGTGCTACGCTGTATACAGAAGACTTTTATAAGCCAATGTTCAAAGGTAAAACCGAGGCCAGATATGTTTTGGTAGGCCGTATTGCAACAGTTGTTGTAGTGATACTTGGTATTGTATGGATACCTGTTATGATGAGTCTCGGCAGTCTTTACTCCTATTTACAAGGTATTCAATCGCTGCTCGCTCCTGCAATGGTAGCAGTATTCGTACTGGGTATATTTTCCAAGAAAATTACGCCCAAGGCAGGTGAACTAGGTTTAATAATAGGCTTTTTCATTGGTATGGCACGCTTGCTGACCAACATTCTTACAAATACAGGTAAAAATGTAATGACTGGCTGGTGGTGGGAAAACACCCAATGGTTCTGGCACACCAACTGGCTTATCTTTGAGATATGGTTGCTGGTCTTCATCATGTTGATGATGGTCGCAATATCGTTCTTCACTCCAAAGCCGACTGCTCAGCAGGTAGACGCTATTACTTTCACAGGCGACTACAAGTCACTCATCAGGAAGAGCTGGGATAAATGGGATGTAATTGCTTCGTTGGGTGTGGTACTGCTTTGTGCTTTATTTTACATCTATTTCTGGTAAGATATTGGAGGGAGTCCTAAAAGTCGAGAATTGAGCGTAGTCAGGAACTTAGCAAAGCGTTCTCACGAGCGATAGCGAGTAGACTACGCTCAGCGCTTGGTACTGTAATACATAGCAGTACGCTTGGCAGTCCTGATAATTATCGGGACCTGATTATGCCGCATCAAAGATTTATTAGACATCTCTTTCAAATAAACTTTTATGTTAGAAAAACTTAAAAAAGATGTGTTAGAAGCCAATCTCGAGCTGGTTCGCAAGGGATTGGTGGTGTATACCTGGGGAAATGTCTCAGGTATTGATCGCGAGCAAGGACTGATCGTGATAAAACCTAGTGGCGTTTCATATGACAAGATGACTGCTGATGACATGGTTGTTGTTGACCTTGAAGGCAAAGTCCTTTCTTCCAAATTAAGACCTTCATCCGATACACCGACACACCTGGTTCTCTATAAAAAATTCCCGACTATTGGCGGTGTGGTACATACTCATTCGGAATGGGCTACAAGCTGGGCCCAGGCCGGGCTTCCTATCCCTGCCCTTGGAACAACGCATGCCGATTATTTCTTCGGACCTGTGCCATGCACCCGTAAACTCACCAAGAAAGAGGTAGAAGATAAATACGAAGAAGAAACCGGTAACGTCATTGTAGAAACATTCAAGGGCATCGATCCTCTGGCTGTTCCCGGAGTCATTATCAATGGTCACGGACCGTTTGCATGGGGAACCGACGCACACAATGCCGTTCATAATGCAGTGGTGCTGGAGGAAGTAGCCAAAATGGCGCACCATACCCTGACACTCAACAAAGTAAAAGGAATTGACCAGTACCTGCTTGATAAACATTATTACCGGAAGCATGGGCCCGGGGCGTATTATGGGCAGAAATAACTTCAATTAATTAATATGCTAATGTGCCAATGATCAAAGACAACTCTTCATTGGCACAATGAAAATTAAACAATAAAAAAAATGTCAAAATACACTATCGGCATCGACTATGGAACCGACTCTGTTCGGGCATTGATTGTTGATGCGACCAACGGAAAAGAAATTGCCAGCGATGTTTTTTATTATCCTCGCTGGAAGGCAGGTAAATACTGTATCCCATCGCAAAACCAGTTTCGCCAGCATCCGCTGGATTACGTGGAAGGCCTTGAGACTACGATAAAAAACGCACTGGCCAAATCACCAAAAGATGTAGCAGCCAAGGTGGTTGCCATATCGGTGGACACCACAGGATCTACTCCTGTAGCCGTAGACAAGGATGGCACTCCGCTCTCATTAAAGCCTGAATTTGCAGAGAACCCCAATGCTATGTTCGTTTTATGGAAAGATCACACCTCAACGAAAGAAGCAGACGAAATAAATAATCTGGCAAGAAGCTGGGGTGGCATAGATTATACAAAATACGAAGGTGGTATTTATTCATCGGAATGGTTCTTTGCCAAGATATTACATGTTCTCCGTGCTGACGAAAAGGTTCGTAATGCCGCATTCTCCTGGGTTGAACATTGCGATTGGATTCCGGCCATTCTGACTGGTGAAACCAATCCGCTAACCATGAAACGCAGCCGTTGTGCAGCCGGTCATAAAGCCATGTGGCATCCAGATTTTAATGGTCTGCCATCAGAGGAATTCCTTGTTAAGCTCGATCCACTCCTTAAAGGTTTACGCGACCGTCTTTTCAAAGAAACTTACACCTGCGAAGTAAAAGTGGGAGCCCTGACGGCTGACTGGGCCAAACGTCTTGGCCTGAATCAATCCGTAATGGTTGGCGCCGGTTCGTTTGATGCACATCTTGGAGCATTAGGCGGAGAAATTAAACCGTATTACCTGAGTAAGGTGATGGGAACTTCAACCTGCGACATGCTCATTGCGCCAATGAAAGAGGTGGAAGGTAAGCTTGTGAATGGTATCTGCGGACAGGTAGATGGTTCCATTGTTCCGGGTATGATGGGCATGGAAGCCGGACAATCTGCTTTTGGAGATATTTATGCATGGTTCAGTAAACTTCTGATGTGGCCTGTTGAAAATCTTCTGGCAGGTTCGTCATCTATCGATCAGGCTACCAAAGACAAGCTGATAAAAGAAGTAGCCGAGAAAATGATCCCGGAACTTTCCAAGCAGGCTGAGAAAATACCTATCGGGGAATCCGGCATTGTGGCCCTCGACTGGATGAACGGGCGCCGCACACCTGACGCAAATCAATTACTTAAAGGCGCTATTACAGGTTTAAATCTGGGTTCCGATGCTCCGCGCATTTTCAGAGCTTTGGTAGAAGCTACAGCGTTTGGAGCAAAAAAAATAGTTGACCGTTTTATTTCCGAAGGTGTTAAAATTGAAGGCGTGATTGCTCTGGGTGGAGTAGCTAAGAAGTCGCCTTTTGTGATGCAAATTGTTTGCGACGTACTTAATATGCCAATCCTTGTAGCCCGCAGCGAGCAGGCCTGTGCACTTGGCACAGCCATGGCAGCTGCCACTGTAGCAGGTCTTTACCCGACAGTTCTCGACGCCCAGAAGGCAATGGGTAATGGGTACGAAACGGAATATAAGCCAATAAAGGAGAATGCTGAAAAATACAAAACATTGTATGAAAAATATTCACGATTAGGTATCTTTGTCGAAAGTGAAACAAAATAAACCCTTTAAATCCTGTAACAGGGACATCAAAACAATCCTGAGAAGGACATTTGAGGGTTATAAAACCTGATCATATGAAAATTGTTTTCCTCGACGCGAAAACGATGGGCAAAGTCCCCAACTTTCATCTATTTGAAAAGCTTGGGGATTTTGTATTTTATCCCACCACTAAAACGGAAGAACGACTGGAACGGCTTAAAAATGCCGATATAGCTATTACCTGTAAGGTCGTTATTGATAAAGAAATGATGGACTCCTGCCCTACGCTTAAACTCATCTGTGTAGCAGCTACCGGAACCAATAATATTGACGTTGAATATGCGGCAAAGAAAGGAATTTCCGTAAAAAATGTGGCAAACTACTCCACCGAAAGCGTGGCCCAAATGACGATCAGCATGATTCTTTACCTGACGAATCAGCTGCAATATTTTGACCGATACGTAAAAACAGGGGCTTACGTGAAAAGCGACATGTTTACGCACTATGGACCTGATTTCTACGAATTGAAAGGCAAACGTGCAGGGATTATTGGACTTGGGAATATCGGTAAACGTGTAGCTCACATCCTGGAGGCCATGGGCATGGAGGTCGTCTATTTTTCTACGTCAGGCAAGAATAACAATAATGATTACCTACGTGTGGAACTGGAAGAATTGTTGGTTACAAGCGATGTAATTTCAATTCATTCGCCGCTGAACGAACACACTAAAAATCTGATGACCTTTGCCAGGATAAAGCTTATGAAGCCCACAGCCATTCTCATAAATGCCGGCCGGGGAGGAATTATAAACGAACACGATTTGGTGGAGGCTATCAACCAGCAGATCATTGCAGGTGCAGGACTCGATGTTTACGAAAAAGAACCGATGGCTGCCAATAGCCCTATTCTTAAAGTGAAATATCCGGAAAGGCTTGTACTCACTCCTCATGTGGCTTGGACTAGTGTGGAAGCCAGAACATTATTAATTGAAAAAATCGCTGAAAATATAGTACAATTCAGGAATGGGAAAAGCTGAAATAACATAAGGATTGTTTAAGCTTCGGAATCGTAAATTTTATAAACCCTATCTCTCATATTCTTTACCAACCAGTCCTATTTGTTTCTAAATTTTTCAGCAAATTCCTTAGAAACATAATTTTCATAGGATAAGCAGACCTCTGTAGCAAAGTCTATCCCGGTATTTATTAGCTGCTCCCAGATATTTTGAGATAACGACAATAAGCCGTTATTGTTAATATTATTCGTAAAAAGCCCGTAAACCATACCTGCATTGAAGTTATCGCCTGCACCGATGGTACTGACCGGTTCTATCTTTCTGATCTGAAATTTCATGCTTAGTGAGGGGGTGCGCAAATACACCGCATTGGAACTGGATGTATAAATAATATTACCACACATATGCTTTACAGTTTCATAAGCAGAATCAATATCTTTCACATTAAAAATCAATTCGAGATCCTCATCGGAACAACGAACAATACTTGCCAAGGACATATTCTCGATAATAGCCGGTTTTAGTACATCCAGCTCAAAAAGGTGCGACTTGCGAAAATTAGGATCATAGATAATAATGGCGCCCTGTTTTTTGGCATGGTGTAGGAACTTCTTCAAAACATCCCGAATTTCATAAGTTATCCCATAAAAGGAACCGAACATAACAATGTCGTCAGGCTGAACTTCCGGGAAAGTAACCCCCAGCCGTTTAGACGGATATGCTTTATAAAAACTGTAATTCGCATTGTTTTTCTCATCCAGAAAAGCAAGGGCAAGTGCCGATTTTCCTTCGGAATAATGGTAAACATAATGGGTATCAACACCGTTTGAAATAAGAAATCCGTCAATTATCTCTCCTACCGTATCAGTACCATATTCGGAAATAAAATGAATGGGGAGACCAAGCCTTCCAAGACTTACAGCTGTATTCAGCATGGAACCGCCAGCTTTGGCAGTAACTGGTTGTTGATTTTTAAAAACAATATCGAGGACAGTTTCGCCAATCGTATAGATGCTGCGCATGGTTTCTATTTTTAATTAAAATCCTGATGGATCTTAAAAATCTGTCAGGATTAAATAATAAGGCTACCCCTAAGGGTTGTGCATTTCAAACTCCTTTTTTTACTGAAGTTTTATCCAGTTCAGTGTCAGGGTATTTTTGAAAAAAGGTATTCAGTTTTTGCAGTATCTTACGAACTCCGCCTTGTTCATCAGATTCGATATTTAAAGGAATTACCGGATCGTGAAGTGATAATCTCAGCAGGAACCAGCCAAAGCCCGAATCCTTGTCGCACGAAATCCGTATTCCTTCAAAATTCTTAGGAACCACTGTCCACCCGGGAATCGTTTTTACATATTCACCTAAATCTTTGATCACACGATTACCATAATTCTTAAAGTCAGGTACCACAATTTTTAGTCTGTACTCCTTACTATCAATAGGTATGCGAAGTTTTGACGTCAGCTCTATCAGGTTTTTATGGCCCGAGAGTTTCATTTGCGCGGCCTTGATCAGAATCTTGGTAATCAGGTAAGCCCCATCGTCGAGAAAATAATTTTCTTTCAAAGCTGCGTGACCACTGGTTTCAATGGCAAGCCAGCAAGGCTCACCTTCATTATTGAGCCGGATAGCTTCATTTATTACGTTCTTATAACCACGTTTAAAGCGATGATGCCTACCTCTCAAGTCCTTTTCAATAAATTCAGCAAGCCCATCAGACGTAATTGAATCTGTTACAATGGTAGTGCCCGGGTGTTCTTCTAAAACAATAGCACCAATAAGAGCTATCAGGTTATTACGGTTAATGCTGTTTCCAAAATGATCTACCGCAGCAGCCCGATCAACATCAGTATCGAAAATAATACCAAGATCGGCTTTGTTGGCTAGTACGGCTTTCTGTATGAATTCCATTGCCGACTCATCCTCCGGATTCGGAATGTGGTTCGGAAACATCCCATCGGGATTCAAAAACTGGCTTCCGGTAATGTCAGCGCCTAAAGGTTTTAACACCTTTTCAGCATAAAAACCTCCGGCTCCATTACCGGCATCTACCACAATATGGAAACCTTCTAACGGTGTATTTCTATGTTTCGGATGGTTTACCTCCTTACGAATCTTTTCAACCAGAAAACCGGCATATTCAGAAATCAAATCGAACGATTTTAGCTTACCCTGTATGTCTTTCGGGATATTTAAAGTAGCTGCAGATTCGAGTATCCTGGTGATGTCAGGCTTATCAAGCCCTCCCTGTTTAGTAAAAAATTTGATCCCATTACGATTAAATGGCAAATGGCTTGCTGTGAGCATAACCGCACCATCAAACCCTGTATTTTCAAAAATCGTGCTCATATACATGGCCGGAGTAGATGACAAGCCACAATCGACAGCGTGCACCCCAGTCGAAAGCAATCCTTCGATAAAAGCATACATCAGATCAGGTCCTGAA
>DATBXH010000317.1:0-3864 GCA_036514375.1 Bacteroidales bacterium
CAAACCTAGCAGGGATAATATGTTTCCCCAATCGGTAAGAGCAATATGGTAAGGATAATAATCGTAGGTAAGATGAACCGGAAAAAATAACAATCCGATATACTTCCAGAGTGTATAAAAAATGGTGGCATATTTTTGATCGGCCGTAGCTTGTAAAAAGGAATCATTCATCAATTCGTCCGACCCCCCGGTGGCACCACCTATCACTGCATGACGAACGGCCAGAAATACAATGGCAGATACCGAAAATGCCAGCATGGGGAACAGATACTTCTTCGTATCGCGCACACCGCTTAAGAACAGGATCACAGGCATCAGTACCCAGAAAACAATGGCATTCTCCTTTGACAGAAGTCCTAAAAACCAAATGATCGTTCCGGTAATCAACCACGCAACCTTTTTAGATTCGTTGTATCTCAATATCAAAAGACAGCCGGCCAGGGAAAATAACAAGGCCATTATTTCGTCGCGGCCTTTGATGTTGGCAATCACCTCCGTATGCACCGGATGAAACATAAACAAAAGCGTGGCAATGATGGGTATGTAAGAAAATGTGCTTTTGTCTCCGGGCACTATCTTTTCTAACAACAGGTACATCAGGAAACCTGTGAGAGCAAACAATAGGATATTAATAAAATGACTTACCGATGGCTTGTATCCTTGAAAGATCTGTTTCTCTATCGCAAAAGTGGCAATGGATAATGGCCTGTATCGTGATCCTGAAACCAGTTCCTTTTGCTTTCCGAAAAAGCCTGTAAACGATTCCGTTGAAAAAATATCAGGAATACCTGAAAACCCCTGGTCGACAAAACTATTTCGCGTGATCACCACCGCATCATCAAGGCAATACTGGTTACGAATGGTATTTCCATAAAGCAAAAAAGCCATCAAAAGGGCTGCAGCAAATACGCCCCAGTGACTTACATTCAAATTACGAGCAGTTGTCTTCATTTTCATTTAGCTGATATACGTCACATTTTTAACGAATTTAATAAAATAGGCAATTTGTAAGCAAAACTTTACTTGAAATAAGTTGTTAAACTTATAAATTACAGTCTAAATCTTTCGTACATTTATACAAGTGATTTTTGCAATAACCCAATAAAGAATTTATCCTCAACAAATTCCTGAAGATATGGGAATGACAATGATTGAAAAAATATTAGCCCGTCATTCGGTCCAGGATGTAATTAAACCGGGAGAGATCGTTGACTTAAACATCGATCTCAGGGTGGCTCGTGACCAGGGCGGAGCTAATGTTATAAGGCAGATACAGGAAAACAAGTTAACCGTGGATGCTCCGGAGAAAACCTTCTTTACCTTGGATTCCAATACCAGTAATGACAAGCATTACACGGAAAATCTTCACCTGTGCAAGACCTTTGCCCGTGAACAAGGCATCAGAGTTTTTGATGTTCATGAGGGCATTGGTACACATTTAATGATTGATAACGGATTTGCGGTTCCGGGCTCAACGCTCATTTCGTCCGATCCGCAGGCCAATTTATTAGGTGCTATTGGTGCCCTGGGTCAGGGAATGGGAGATAAAGATATCACCAACGCTTTTCATAAGGGAAAGATCTGGTACCGGGTTCCGAAAACCATCAGGATAAACCTGCAAGGTGTCCTGGACAAGGGGATTACAGCGAAAGATCTTGTATTTAACCTGTATTCCATCTTTGGAGCCAATAAGCTTTTAGGCTACGCAGTTGAACTGTCAGGTCCTACCATCGATTTATTCAGTCTCGACGCCAGAATAACATTGGCTTCCATGGCTTCGGAATTGGGTGCGATAACATTTCTTATGACTCCCAACCAGGAGGTTATTGACTATTGCAGTTCAAAATCTCAAAGGGATTTTGAAATCATTGAGCCTGATGAAAATGCCGAATATGAAGATGACCTGAATATTGATGTTTCAAAGTTCCTTCCTATGATTGCCAAACCGGGAAGTCCTTTCGATCTGGTACCTCTCAGTAAAATTCAGAATATAGGTATCGATTCAGCCTTTATAGGAACCAGTGCTAACGGCCGTATAGAAGATTTACGGGTAGCTGCAGGTATCCTTAAAAACAGAAAAGTCTCTCCGGGTGTTGTTTTAAAAATAATGCCTGCAACAGATAGTATATGGACGCAAAGCTTGCAGGAAGGTCTCATTGATATTTTTAAGGAAGCCGGAGCTATTGTATCAAATGCCGGAAGCAGCGAAGGTAACGGCGACGTGATGAAGCTCCAGGGTTACGGAGAAATAGCTGTTTCTACCGGAACGAAGAATTATAAAGAATTGGTCGGACATGGCGATATCTATTTAGCTTCTCCTTTAGTAGTAGCTGCGTCTGCAGTGGCCGGATTTATCACTGCGCCCGGCAACATTCCGGATGCGCCTGATAAATTATTCTGGTTTCCCAGGAAAGAAACCTCAACTTCCGAGGAAGAATCCAAATCTGATTTTATTGGTGAAAAACCTACGATTCTGAAGGGTAAAGTGTGGTATATTCCATTTGACAATATCGATACGGATATGATCTATCACAGCAGGTATGAAGAGATTACCGAAAAAGAAGCCATTGCCAATCATACCTTTAGTCATTTGCTGGGATATGAAGATTTTGCCAGCAAAGTAATTGAAGGAGATATTGTGGTGACAGGAGAAAACTTCGGACTGGGTAATTCGCGGCAACAGGCTGTTGACTGTTTTAAGGCGTTGGGTATCCAGGCTATTGTAGCAAAATCGTTTGCGGTTATTTACGAACGGAACGCCATCAATGCAGGTTTACCCATCATTGCCTGCACGCATATCGACAACCTGAAACTTCAAACCGGAGATACATTAATTATCAACCTGGATACCGGGGAAATTATCAACGACAGAAATCACATAACCGTTACCAGCGAAAAGTTCTCGAACATACAAATGGAAATTTATCAGCGCGGAGGACTTTTTAATGTTTGAGGACTTTTTAATGTTTGAGGGCTTTTTAATGTTTGAGGGCTTTTTTTAAGAATTTTTGCTCATTTCTTTGATAAAATCGTAAAAACTTTTACGTTTGATTTAATTTTTTTAGCTTAGCACTTCATTTTTTTCAAAACAACTCAAAAACTAATTGATGAATTTATGAATTTAATTATTCCTAAAGACTACAAATCTTTACTCGATTTAAATCAGACCGAAAAAGCCATTAAACTGATTAAAGATAATTTTGAAGTGGCGCTTGCCTCAGAGTTGCATCTGCGCAGGGTTACTGCCCCTTTGTTTGTATTGAAAGGAACCGGCATTAACGATAACTTAAACGGAGTTGAACGTCCTGTCGGTTTTCCCATCAAAGACATGAACGAAGCTACTGCCGAAGTGGTTCAATCGTTGGCAAAATGGAAACGTATGGCACTTGCCGATTACAAAATTGAAACCGGGTACGGTATCTATACCGATATGAACGCCATCCGTCCGGATGAAGAACTGGACAACCTCCACTCGCTATATGTTGATCAATGGGACTGGGAACGCGTGATGTTGCCAGAAGAACGGAATCTTGATTTCCTCAAAAGCATTGTCAGGGGAATTTATTCGGCCCTGAAACGGACAGAATACCTGGTTTATGAGAATTTCTCCACCATCAAGCCCGTTCTGCCGAATGAAATTAAATTCATCCATACCGAAGAACTATTGATGCAATATCCGGATCTTTCTCCTAAAGAAAGGGAAACAAAGGCTGCTGAAAAGCACGGTGCCATCTTTGTTATTGGTATCGGAGGCAAATTGGCTAACGGAGAAAAACACGACGGACGTGCGCCTGATTACGACGACTGGAGCACTCCTACCGTTCTTGGTTACCGGGGCATCAACGGCGACATTGTGGTTTGGAA
>DATBXH010000318.1:0-3087 GCA_036514375.1 Bacteroidales bacterium
TATTCTTCGCGGTCAGTTAAATTTGCAGCCCCGGTAATGGCCGAAGAAACAACAACAGACGAATTGGTAAGCTCAGATAAAAGTGAACTGAAGAGTAAACAGGTATCTGTATATGGGAAAGCTTCGAATGATGTCTATCACATGGTTGAAAAGACACCAGAGTTTCCTGGTGGTCAGGAAGCTCTCAATACATTCTTGAAACAGAACTTACAGTATCCCAAAACAGCCAAAGAAATGGGGATTTCGGGTCGGGTTATTGTTCAGTTTATGGTTAATGAAAATGGTGACATTAGTGATATTAAAGTAATTCGTGGCATTGGTGGTGGCTGTGATGAAGAAGCAGTTCGGGTTATTAAGAAGATGGGAAAATGGGTACCTGCCAAGCAAAACGGAAAAGCAGTAAAATCTTTATTTACACTACCTATTACATTTTCTCTAAAAGGCTAGAAAGTGGCTTTTCACTAACCAAAAAATAAAAACCCTGGAAGGAGACGAATCCTATCCAGGGTTTCTTCTATTTACAAAATGATCTTATTTCGTGATTCTCGATTTCATTACATATTTATTGTTTTTATATCCTGAGATGTCGCATTTAAACGAACCAACAATCATATCAAATTTCACGCGCACCGGTATTTTATTCTCATCGTCGCTGAGCCAGAAGGTCATATCATCACTTTCTTTAAAAATTCGACCAGGTTCAACAATTGGCACGAACTTGAGACATTTGAATTTACCGATATCAGTGTTTACCGTTTCGCGACCTTTAAAGACAATGTAGAACGGGAAAACCTCATCACCAAAATAAGTGTCAACGCTTACAATTTCACCTCCTTTATAATTAGAAAAATCTACCCTGCGAACATAAAAGAATGCCGATACCATATCGTGAATATTGGCCGGGACTTTATGCATTCCTGAAAGCGTACTTTTAACCGTGTTTTCGTAATGATCAAAATATACTTCGTTATACTGTTTGTAGTTTCCTTCTTTTATATTCCTGATCGATTTTAAGGGCAAATTAGAATTGATATCGAAATAGCTCTCATAGATATCAACAACCGGAAAAAGGGATTTCGCTAAGCCTGTGGTATTAGCTTTAGCTGCAGCATGAAAGACGTCTAATTTATTACCAAAGAATTCTTTGCTTAACGTTATTTTGGCTTCTCCGGCTTTAATAAAACCATAATGAAGAATATAGTCTAATTCTTCACCGTCCATAAACGCGGGAACAGGGCTGATTGGAGTAACCGGCGTTGGTCTTCGCGTGGAATCAGGAGAAGTTTGAGAAGATGAGTATGATGCGCAAATTAAAAATATTACGGATAAGAATACTAATTTATTCATTTTTAGTTATTTTAAAACAGTTACCATAGCTTATTCCTATACGCATTTTAAGTGTCAGGGTTTAATTTACTTTAAAACTTTGTTTTTGGGGACAGTAGCCACAAAATCTTTAAGATAATATGGCTCAAAATATGCAACATCCATGAATTTTTTATTTTCATAATCTTTTTGAGAAAGTACTGTCATATCCTTGGCTGAAGGCAAAAAACCTTGGTGAAATATAGCGTTTGGATGATGTATAATCGATTTACATTTGTCAGATCCATTTCCAAAAAGCAAAATCTTTCTTTTGCCGAGTATTTGGTCAAAAGAATTTTCGTCAATAATTTCAGCCCGGATTTCTGATCGAAAGTCACCGGTTAAGTCAAAGAATGCCATGTAAACCTCCAGCCTGCGTGCATCAATCATGGGGCATAACCATGCATCTTTGTATTCAGATTTCTTATCTTCAGATAATTGTGTAATAAAACCATAAGCCATACATTGCAGTGTTGGAATGGAAAGCAATGGCTTATTGGCTCCATAGCATAGTCCTTTGGCAGCTGAAACTCCTATTCTTAAACCTGTATAGGAACCGGGACCGGAACTTACTGCTATAGCATCAAGATGACACGGTAAAATGTTGTTATTCTTTAATAAAGCGTCAACGAAGGTAGTTAAAAGAGAAGCATGAGATTTACCTTCGGTGTTCTCCTGGTAATCCAGTACCCCTTCCTCATTTGCCAAAGCCACGGAACAAACTTCGGTAGCAGTTTCGATATTTAGTATAAGTGCCATTAAGAATAATTAGTGCGGCAAATTTACTATTTTTTCCTGCCCTTAAAAAGATCTTTCTTTTCAAGGCCTGCGACTTGCATACCGTCTTTCAGTCTTTTTGTAAGAATGTTGTAAGGACCAGTGATTACGACATCTTCTTCTGACAGGCCTTCTTTAATTTCGATATAGTCCCTGTCCTGAACTCCAGATTTTACAACCTTTTGGATTGCTTTTCCATTTCTGTAAACATAAGCAATTTCTTTCAATTTGATTTCTTTTGGATCTTTGGGTTGATCCGTTTTACTTAGATTGGAAGAATCCTTTAGCATAGTGACTGACATAACCGGAATCGATAAAACATTGTTTGCCCGTTTGGTTTGTATATCAAGCGAGGCGGACATTCCGGGGCGAAATGGATTTGGATTGTTTTTGGAAATGAGTGAATTATAAGAATCCTTTAATAACAGCACCTTTACTTCGAAATTGGTTACCTGATCTGTGGCCGATCCTGTGGTGGTTGCAGAGTTGGCGATTTCAGTTACAATGCCTTTAAATTTTTGGCCGAGATAGGCATCTACTTCCACAAGTGCAGTGTCGGTCATGCTTACTCTTACAATGTCATTTTCGTTAACATCTACGAGTACTTCCATACGGTTTAGATCTGCAATTGTTAATAGTTCTGTACCAGCCATCATGGATGTTCCAACAACCCGTTCACCTGTTTCTACGTTCAGCTTAGAAACCGTTCCACTCATGGGCGCATAAATCGTTGTTTTGATCAGATTTTCGTTTGCTTCTTTTAAAGTGGCTTCAGCACTCAATACTCCATATTCGGCTCCTTTTACACTTTGTTTTGCTGACTCAACATCTGCGACAGCAGATTTATATGTGCTTTGAGCTGTCTCCCATTCAGCTTCCGAAATGGTTTTCTGATCCCATAATTTTTTACTACGCTCATAGGCTTGTTTTTCTCTATCGTAGTTT
>DATBXH010000319.1:0-5349 GCA_036514375.1 Bacteroidales bacterium
TAAACGATAATATAGCTTCCATGGCAAGTGTACAGCTTACTGCCGGAAATGTAACTGCTCTTGATGCGGCTATTAAGGCGTACGAGGATATGGTTGGTATTCCGGGTGCAGCTCAGTCACATAAAACAGAAGCTACCGGGGCGCTTGAAGAATTAATGCTCCCCATGGATACGAGTCTGGAACTGATAGATAAGTTGATTGATAGTTCGTATGCCGATTCACATTCGGATATGGTAAAGGAATATTTCATAAACCGGAATATCGATAAGTTACCCACACACCATAGCGGAGTCGTAGCCGTTATTACAGATGCCATTACCGGCGGAGTATTGCAGGGAGCTTTATTGGCTGTAGGTAGCAAAACTGCCACGTCGAATATCGAAGGGATCGCCGAAATTATTAAGATAAAACCGGGAACTTACATGGCAAAGATTTCGCTTGCCCAATATATTACACAAGATATTAAGGTTGTTATCGGACGGGGAAAGATTACGAAAATTGAGGTGAAACTCGCAAAATAGGAGGAATATTATCTGTCAACAGGATGCGACTTTTCCATATAGATTTGAGTTAGAAGTTGAAAGTGTCGCCGGACAGGTTAGGGGTCCGGCGTTTTTTTTGACAATATATACCAGGAGTCCGTTTAAAATTAACGTTAAGTGTTAATGTTTGGCAGCTCTTCCGTGTAGGCTTCTATTCGCAGCCGAACACCCGCTTTTTACCGCAACAGATAAACATTATACTTTGGTGAATACCATGTCCCGGTCGTTTATTTTGATGATGACAGCCTGTTATTCAGTCTTTTTTTATTTCAATTGAAAAAATATTTCATGATTTTATTTGTTTTTAAAGAAACATTGTATATTTGTACTATATAACTAGTACAATATAACAATGGTAAATTTTAATTTAAACCCGGCAGGAGGAACGCCATTCTACCGACAGATTATAGACCAGATAAAATTTGGAATTGCATCCGGTAGTCTGAAAGCAGGAGAGCAACTTCCAACAGTAAGAGCTTTGGCTGTGCAGCTTAAGGTAAACCTGAATACCATTGCCAAAGCATACAAAGAACTCGAAATATTAGGTATCCTTGATACTCAGCAGGGATCAGGAACATTTATCAACGCTAATGGATTTGCACTAACCGACGAAGAAAAACAAAGAAAAATTCATGACATCTGTAAGGAATTTCTTACCACCGCTTATACTTATGGGTTCTCGAAAGAGGACCTGATAAATGAATTGCAAACTGACACCTTTAAAAACAAATAACTATGGAAACAAAAAATCTTTTCAATCCGGTTTCAACAACTGTATTAATCATTGTATCTGGGATATTGACAGCTTTGGTTTATCTAAATTACCTGGACATAAAATTCTTCGTCGGGTTACTGATTCTAACCATACTCATGACCAGCTCCATAAAAATCGCCGATCAATGGGAAAAAGCCGTTCTGTTGAGGATGGGTAAATACGTTGGATTAAAAGGTCCGGGCATATTTTTTATCGTGCCGATTTTAGACAGGGTAATG
This sequence comes from Bacteroidales bacterium, assembly GCA_036514375.1. Classification (GTDB taxonomy): domain Bacteria; phylum Bacteroidota; class Bacteroidia; order Bacteroidales; family JAAUTT01; genus JAAUTT01. The sequence goes on from DATBXH010000319.1 coordinate 1,536, forward strand.
AATTATATTGATCAACGGGTGAGGGTGACCGATTTTAAGGCAGATCAAACATTAACAAAGGACACTGTTCCGGTCAATGTAGTTGCTACCTTGTATTGGACTGTTTGGGATGTTGAAAAAGCTGCACTTGAAGTGCAGGATTACCAAACAGCTGTCCAATACATTGCTCAAACCGGTTTGAGGGATGCGATCGGAAAACATGATTTGGCCGATTTGTTGCAGGATAGAGATAAGATTGCCGAAGAACTTCAGAAATTGTTGGACGAAAATACAAATCCATGGGGAATTACTTGTTTAACAGTGGGTATAAAAGATATTACCATACCTCAGGGTTTGTCCGACGCCATGAGCAGACAGGCACAAGCAGAACGGGAGAGAAAAGCCAGGGTTATCCTGGGAACAGCCGAAACCGAAATTGCAGATAAGTTTGCCAAAGCAAGCGAATCATACATGAACAATCCAGTTGCATTACAGCTTAGATCCATGAACCTGATAGGTGAAGGATTAAAAGAGAAAAGCTCCATGATCATTGTTCCCAGCTCTGCTCTCGATGCTATGAATCTTGGTGGAATTAGCGGCATTACTTCGCTTTCGCAATTAAATAAGACGGAACAAACCGTAGGTGCTTCAGGGGTTTAGCGCTTATTAAACCTGAGCCTGCATGTTTGGTGAATCGCAACCTATAGTGGCGGTTCACTATTTCAAACATTATATTTAGGAGAGGATTGTCCCGGTTACACAAAACCAATTCCGGAGACAACCTCTTTTGTTTTTGCCAATGCCTGAACAAAACACAATAACCATATGGTTCTCAACACCGTTTCAACCGTGTGTTGTGAATAAAAATGCCAGTCAATGAACGGGGTATGAATTTTTATTTTGTAAATTGGATGGCGAAACAGATAACCAAAAATTACGAAAATGTATATAACGCTCTTAATTCAGCCAGTTACAACAACAAAGCAATTGTGCTATAATAATGATAACGACAATTGGTGGAATGGACATGTTTATGTTTAATTTAATACAGACACCAAATGATAGAAACAGGAACAAGTCTAATTTTTGAGTTAATATCAGATATATTTAAGCGTGGAAATAGAAAGATTAAAATTCTTTTTATTCTTGCTCTTGTATTTATGGTATTGGCTTTTACCTCGCAAACCTTGGGTGAAGTGAACATTATAATATTTGGCTTTGCTAAAATTATTACTCTGATTTTTGGTATAAGCGCTGGACTTTTTTTCATTGCTAGTATAGTGATATTTAGTAGGACTATTGAAAATAAAGAGGAAAAGAAAATTGAGGAATTAGAGAAAAAATATCAAGAACATCCTGACCAAACAAAAACTGCTTGGGATTTAGCCCGTGTAAAACTTGAGAGTTATTTGAACAAAAATCTTAGACAAGTCCGTTCAATTTATTTATTGACTATACTTATCATGTTTATTGGATTTATAATTATTGGTATAGGAATTTTCAAAGCATATGAAAAACCTGAAAATATTGATGCCTCAATTCTTGTAACAATTTCAGGAGTGTTGGTGAATTTCATTGGAGCAACGTTTCTTGTGATTTATAAATCGACAATGAATCAAGCAAAAGAATATGTTTCTGTTTTGGAGCGGATTAACGCAGTTGGCATGTCTATTCAGATTCTTGAAAAAATTAAAGACGATAATGACAATTTAAAAGACAAGACATCCGCAGAAATTGCAAAAGAATTATTGAATCTATATGCAATTAGAAATAATAAAAACTAAACACAACAATGTGTATAATTCATAAGGGGTTCAGAGGTTTTTCGAGCGTTATCACACGCACCAAATTTTGGTGGTAACTTGATAGTTTTGAAACCAGCAATCCATTATAAATTATACACTTAACGTTGTGAACAATTAAAAAATCAGGCGTAAATTAGTGTCATTGACTGATTATTGGGAAATGGGAAATAGAATGTATTTAACTGAGGATTTGATTGTCCTTATTCAACGCCAAGCTTTAGATCCAATATGGAAAATAGTAACTTGGAAAACTCCAAATAATTGGTTTGATATAGTTACTGTTTCTCCGCTTAATTTAATCCATTTCTATGGCAATTCCGATACAGGATGGCAGCACATTCAAGAGCGACATCAATATTTCTCTGATAAAAATTATTTTGGTAAAGGAGCACTTGGAAATCCAAGTAAACTTAAAAAAGGATCAATCCCTATCAATGATTATGTAAATATTGCAGATGATGTCTTTTATCAAGGGATTAAAGATACTAAGCCACATCCAGATAATAACTTATTTGATAAATACAAAGGAGAGTCAGTTCGTTATACTGATTCTCAAGGAATAGCAAAGGAATTTTTCTTAGTTCTTTACAAATCGACAAAGATCGTCCATTCAATCTTTCCTGTGAAAAATTTGGAGGGGAAATCTAAACGTATATTAGTTGATTTTGCTCGTTGCAAAGATCAAATAGTATTAAAGAAAAAACCAATTGATGATTATTTTACAATTACTATACCTTATGAAAATTGTGATAAGATCATTCGTTATGTTTTTGTAATTCGAATGCACGAATTCACACAAATTTGTAAAATATTTTTGCAGGTTAATGATTTTAACGGATTACCTTGGTATACAATGTATCCTGAATTAGCCAAATTTAAAGCTAATTTTGTATTGTCACCGCCAATACTGAATATTGATTTGGAGTTCACAAGGTTTCTTAATGGACTGGGATATACAAACTTTACGGAATTAGAAAAAGTAATTCAAATTGTCGAGGACTATTTACAAACTCAATTGAAAAAAATAGATTAGGATAATTAGGGATGATGAAAAATTAACTGTGCACAACACAGTATACATCATACAGGTTTCAGAGTAAATTGCAAGTTCAGGGCTCGATGGCAGGAGCAGTAACGGTGGATAAGGAAGTGGATACGAACTCCGCTACGTTTCATACCGCCATATGTTAGACAATGAAAGATTACATTTATCTTTAGGCTATAAAACACCTAATATGGTTTTTAAAAATGTCAATTAATTTAATGTTTAACCTGTAGCCATATTTTAGGACTAGACAATTATAAAAACAGCCAGTGCTTTGGTTAGAGTAAAAGTGTAGATGAAAAATGATTAGTATTATTTGAGAGCAAGTAAGAATTAAATAAAATGAGTGATACTATTTTTAAATCATCAATTTGGCTTAAAAGCTTAGATGAAAAATCTCAATATTCTCAAGACTTTAAGGATGAAGTTGAAATTCTTCGTTCAAGTTTTAAAGAAGTACGCAAAAAGGCAAATATAATATCAAATTTTATCTGTCAGTCTCAACCAGGTTTAACACTACATGATACAAGTCACTTGGATGCCCTGTGGGAAACAGCTAATATTATTGCAGGAAACGATTTAAATCTTAATCCTATTGAGGCTTATATTTTCGGATGTTCCGTTTTGTTCCACGATTTAGGAATGGCGCTGATTTTATGGGATGAAGATTTGGAAAAGATTAAATTGTCACCAGAATATCGAGATTTAATCTTTAGACTATATAAACATGAATTGAAGCGGAATCCAACACCTGACGAATTAGTGAATGTTCCACAAACAATAGAAGATACTGCAATAAATAATAGATTAAGGGATTTACATGCATTAAAAGCGAAGAGCCTACCATTAAAATCCATTGAATTTAAGGGAGATAAAATTTATCTAATTGAATCCGCTGATTTAAGACAAAAATTAGGAGATAAAATAGGTGTGATTGCAGAAAGTCATTGGTGGTATATTGATGAAATTAGATCAAATTTTGGAA